>URZB01000318.1 GCA_900552295.1 uncultured Collinsella sp. | reverse complement strand
CCTTATCGTCGGCAGCGTCAGATGTGTATAAGAGACAGGATCCAACGGACCGGACGCACGAACGTAGCATGCTCGTGACCCCAGCGCTGGGAGCGGTAGTTGGGCCACTGCAGGCCGGCGATGGTCTTCTCGCACAGGGCCGTCAGGATCGGGGTAGCCGGTGCGGAGGGAATGTTCTTCTCGGCGAACACATACTCGCGACCGTCAGTGTCCTCGCGACGGACCAGGTCCTCGGCAGCCACACCGCACTTGCGGGCAAAGCCCTGGGCGGCCTTGGTGGCGTTACCGTCAGCGTCGAAGGCAATGTTGGCCGCGGGGCCACGCTTGACCTCGTGAACCTCATCGGTCGCGGTGGCGACGTCGGCAACGAGTGCGGTCAGGCGTCGAGGGCTCGAGATCACGCGGACCTCGCCGTGGGCCAGACCGGCCTCATCGAGGCCCTTGGCGATCATGGTGCCAAGCTGCTTGACGGCATTGTTCAGCGGCGCGGAGGGCATTTCCTCCGTACCGATCTCAAACAGGAAATCCTTAGCGTCTGCCATGGCTTACGCCACCTCGCCTTCCTGGTCGGCATTCTCGTTGACTCCGGCGACCTCGGCCATGTAGGCCTCGCAGCACGCCTTGGCGACGGCGCGGACGCGCAGGATGTAGTTGGCACGCTCGACCGCGGACAACGCGCCGCGGGCATCGAGCAGGTTGAAGGCATGGCTGCACTTCATGACGCAGTCGTACGCCGGCAGCGGCAGCTTGCGCTCCAGACAGGAGTGGCACTCGGCCTCGTAGTCGTCAAACTTCTGACGCATCATCTCGACGTTGGCAACCTCAAAGTTGTAGGCGCTGAACTCGCGCTCGTTCTCGAGGAACACGTCACCATAGGTCATGGGCGTGCCGTTGGGCAGGTAGCTCCACACCAGGTCGTAGACCGAGTTGACGCCCTGGGCGTACATGGCGATACGCTCCAGGCCATAGGTGATCTCGACGGGCACGGGGTCGACCTCGATGCCGCCCACCTGCTGGAAGTACGTAAACTGCGTGACCTCCATGCCGTTGAGCCAGACCTCCCAGCCAAGGCCCCAGGCGCCAAGGGTCGGGCTCTCCCAGTCGTCCTCGACAAAGCGGACGTCATGGTCGTTGGGGTCCAGGCCGATAGCGGCAAGAGACCCCAGGTAAAGCTCCTGGGCGTTTACCGGCGACGGCTTAATGAGCACCTGGAACTGATAGTAGTGCTGCATGCGGTTGGGGTTTTCGCCGTAGCGGCCGTCGGCAGGACGGCGGCAGGGCTGCGCATAGCAGGTGCGCCACTCGGCGGGACCGAGCGAGCGCAGCGTGGTCGCGGTATGGAAGGTACCGGCACCGACCTCGGAGTCATAGGGCTGCATAATGACGCAGCCCTGCTCGCCCCAGTACTGCTGGAGGCGCAGGATGATGTCTTGGAAGGAAAGCGATGAAGCGTTCATGCCTCTAATATCCCCTCGTCGAAACGATTACACGGTTAGGTACTGTACTATAGCGGTTTTTAGTCGATAGCGCCGATGCGGTTGAGCGGCCAGTAGCGCACAAGCGCCACAGCGATCAAATCAGAGCGATCGACGGGACCAAAGTAGCGTGAGTCGGCAGAGTTTTCGCGGTTGTCGCCCATCACCCACACGCACCCGTCGGGAACCGTGTAGGGATAGCTTACCTGAGCGCCGGGCGCTTGGACCGAAAGCGGCCAGCTCATGCCCGTCGTATAGTCCTCGTCGAGCGCTTGGCCGTCAACGACCACCTTGCCATCCTGCAGGTCGACCGTCTGGCCGGCCGTGGCAATAACACGCTTGACAAGAACATCATGCTCGGAGGTGCCATCGGGGTTGTGAAACACCACGATATCGCCCTGCTTGACGGGCTGACCGAGCTCGAGGCTCACCTTTTGTGCCAGGATCTGGTCGCCAATCTCGATCGTGGACTCCATGGAGCCGGTGGGCACCACAAAGGGCTCGACCACAAACGAGCGAATCAAGAA
>URZB01000317.1 GCA_900552295.1 uncultured Collinsella sp. | reverse complement strand
ATCGTCGGCAGCGTCAGATGTGTATAAGAGACAGATCTGCTGAGTGCCCATACCCATTTTTGCCAGGTAGCGACTGCCACATTTGGGGCAACGGCTCGTGGGCGCGGGATACGGCTGCACGCGCCAGGACGAACCGCAGGTGTGACACTGCAGCGTGTGCGTGCGCTCGTGGTACGTGAGCGCGGTGGAGCAGTGGTTGCACGTGGGGACACATCCGCACTCGCGGCACATCAGGAAGGGCGCAAAGCCACGCCGGTTGTGCAGCAACACGGCCTTTTCGCGGCGCTCGACCACACGCTCCAGGCCTTCCATCAGAGGTTTAGAGAACATGGAGCGGCTACCGTGCGCGAACTCGCGGCGCAGGTCGGCAATGCGAACCGTAGGCAACACGGCGTGTCCCGGGCGCTCGGGCATCTCAACGCGCGTCCATGTGGCACCGTTATACGTGCCACGGCGGCAACGATCGAGGGCCTCGGCAGAAGGCGTGGCAGAGCCCAACACGAGCGGGCAGCGGTAGCGGCGCGCCATCTCGGCCGCTACCTCGCGCGCGTGGTAGCGCGGACTGGAGCCCTGCTTGTAGCTGGTCTCGTGCTCCTCGTCGATAATGATGAGACCCAAGTCGCTGAGCGGGCAAAAGAGCGCCGAGCGGGCGCCGACGACCACGCGGGCCGCACCACTGGCGACCATATCCCACTGGTCCAGGCGCTCGCCGGCCGAAAGGCGCGAATGGAACACGGCGACCGTCTCGCCAAAGCGCGAGCGGAAACGGCCGACGGTCTGGGCCGTCAGCGAGATCTCGGGCACGAGCACGCAGGCCGAACGGCCGGCGGCCAGCACGCGCTCGATAGCTGAGAGGTAGACCTCAGTTTTGCCGGAGCCCGTAACACCGTCCACGAGCACCACGTCGCCGTGCGCATCCAGGCGAGCGCGCTCAATCTGCGCGAGCGCCTGCTGCTGGCCGTTGGTAAGTGCGACCGGCGCCTTGCCGCTTGCCGAGGACAGCGTGGTCTGCTCACTGCAGCCACGCCAGGCGCGGCGCTCCTCCACCACCACGACGCCGCGTTTTTCGAGCGCCTTGATGGTCGCCGACATGCTGTTATAGAGAAGGTTGAGGTCGCGCGTCGTGACCGGTCCGCACTGGAGCGCCTCGATGAGCTGACGCTGGCGAACGGCGGTCTTGGGCGGCGTATAGTCAAATCCCTCGGGCGTGAGCATGACCCAGCGGTTTTGGATAGGCTTGACGGCGGGACGTTCAACCGTCCACACGCCATCGTCGCCCTTGACCACACGCGGGCTTCCACCCGGTGGCAAGAACAGGCGCAGGCACTCGGAAAGTGTCGCGACATACTCGCGGCTCATCCAGCACGCGATACGGGCAGCCTCGGCGGTAAAGAGCGGCTTGCTGAGGATAGCTTCGACGGGCTTAATGCGCGAAGGGCAGATGGCGTTGTTGCCCCGTAGGTCGTCCAGCTCAGGCGCAATGTCGACGATATAGCCCGCGGCCGCACGGTTGCCAAAATGAACTAGGACAGTGGAACCGATCTGCGCCTCGTTAGCAAGGGACCGGGGGATGCCGTAGGCGAATGGCTCGGACAGCGCACGCGTCGGGATGTCGAGGACTACGCTCGCATAGGCGACGACGGGTTCGGGTACGGGCTCGGGCTGCGCCGGGACGGCGGCAGGAGCCGCGGACTTCGGAGCTTCCTCCGGTTCCGGCGAACCAAACAGCGAAAGTTGCTCGGCCATAGCCCCAGCACCTCCTATCCCATACGTCTACAGAAACAAGAGCCCCGCTCTGAGTGAACGGGGCTCGGATACATACGTTTGCGCAGCGATTACAGCGCCATCGTGCGGGCGCGGTCGATGCGCGCCAGGCAGTCGTCGCGGCCGATGAGCGCCATGGTCTCGCCCAGCGGAGGACTCACCATGTTGCCGCAGACGGCGACGCGCACGGCCTGGAACCTGTCTCTTATACACATCTCCGAGCCCACGAGACGGAGCTACATCTC
>URZB01000316.1 GCA_900552295.1 uncultured Collinsella sp. | reverse complement strand
GCTGGTAAGTTGATGCCTGCCTGCCGTGATGACGTCATTGAGGGAGAAAAAACCGCCGTCGTCGAGCGGCTGGAAATGATCCTGCGCTTTGTTTGCGCTTTCGGGTTTGTCGTTATGAGCCATATGTTCCTCTTTTAGGTTGTAACGCAAGCATTATAAAACGCGGTAAACGCGACGAGCCGGTGGGTTGGTTTCCATTCTGTTTCGCGGCCTGCAACCGACAGGTGTATTTGCGGGTACAGGCCGAGTCGCGGTCGTGCGTCGGGGGATTATACTGAGACAAGCATAAAGAATTGGCGCCCCTGTTGTGCGCCGTGGCATTAAGAGGTGCATATGGCAGAGAAACTCATACCGTTGGAGGATGCGCAGTCGATTGTTTTGTCGCACGTTGCTCCGACGGATCTCATCGAGATTCCCGTGTGGCAGGCGGCTGGTTTTCCCTTGGCCGAGGACGCGGTGGCCGATATCGACATCTCGCCGTTTGCCAACAGCGCTATGGACGGATATGCCGGGCGCTCGGCGGACTTGGCGCAGGCATCTGGCGAGGCGCCGGTGACGCTCGACGTTATCGGACACGAGGCCGCGGGCCATGTGTTTGAGGGCGCAATCGGCGCGGGCGAGACGGTCCGCATCATGACGGGCGCGCCGGTACCCGAAGGTGCCGATGCCGTGGTGAAGTATGAGATCGTTGATGTGCTCGACGGTGACGGCAACGAGGGCTCGCGTGTGAGGTTCTCGGCGCCGGCCAAGGTGGGGGAGAACGTTCGCTCGGCTGCTGAGGAAGCTCATGCCGGCGACGTCGTGATGCGCGCCGGCGAGGTTGTGGCTCCGGCGGGCGCCGGCCTGCTGGCGAGCGCCGGGTATGCGAACGTGAAGGTGCATGCCGCTCCGCGCGTGGGCATTATCTCGCTGGGCACGGAGCTGGTCGCGCCGGGTGAGCTGCCGGCGCGCGGGCAGATTCGCGATTCCAACTCGTCGGCGTTGATGGCCGAAGCACTCGATGCCGGCGCGGAGCCCGTGTTCTACGGCATTGCGCCCGATGATGAGCAAGCGATCGCCGAGCTGGTGCATCGTGCCGTGCAGGAGTGCGACTTTGTCATTACGAGCGGTGGCGCCTCGGCGGGCGATTACGACTATGTGACGGCGCTCGTCCGGCGTGAGGGCGAGGTGCTGTTTGACCGCATCTCGATGCGTCCGGGCAAGGCCATCACGTTTGGCTTGCTCGGGGGTAAGCCCTACCTGGGGCTTTCGGGCAACCCGGCCGCGGCGTATGTGGGCTTTGAGATGCTTGCCCGTCCGGCGATTCGCAAGATGCGCGGTTTTGCCGAGGTTGCGCGTCCCGTGCAGCAGGCGACGCTCACGCACGGCGTGAAAAAGCGACAGCATCGCCGCTTCTTCGATCGCGCCACGGTTTTGCGCGACCCCGAGACCGGTGAGTTGTTGGTGACCGAGGCTAAGACACAGAATTCGGCGCTGCTTGGAACTATGCAGCGTGCGAACTGCCTGCTGCGTATTGACGAAGGACCGTGCGAGCTCAAGGCGGGAGATGCCGTGGACGTTGTTCGCGTCGACCTGCCCGAGGGCGCCGTGTTGTAGGGGGAATGCTATGGAGCTGAAGATATCGATCGTGACGTGCTCGGACACACGCGATCTTTTGCAGGATGAGGCCGGAGCCGCACTCGAGGAACTTATCGAGGCACAGGGCTGGACGGTCGCCTCACATGTGGTCGTGCGCGACGACGTCAGCGAGATCGGTGATGCCATTATGGAAGCCGCCGATGAGTGCCACGCCAATGTCGTGCTCACCTGCGGCGGCACGGGGCTTTCGATGCGCGATGTAACGCCCGAGGCGACGCGTTCCGTCTGCGACCGCGATGTGCCGGGTATTGCCGAGGCAATTCGTGCCTACTCCATGACCAAGACGCGCCGCGCCATGCTCTCGCGCGCTATTTGCATGCAACGAGGTCATACACTTGTCGTAAACTTTCCCGGTTCTACGAAGGCCGCCTGCGAAAGCTGGGAGGCCATAACAGATCAGCTGGAGCATGCGGCTCAGATGACGGCGGG
>URZB01000315.1 GCA_900552295.1 uncultured Collinsella sp. | reverse complement strand
CGCGCGCTTGGAGCGGAGCTGGCCTAGCGGCAATGAGCTCCGCCCGTAACGCGCTCTGCACCAAAACACATTCGCGTCCCAACAAAAACGGGAGCCGGATCACATCCAGCTCCCGTTTTCTGCTATGCCAGTCATATAAAGCGACTACGAGATATTGCCCAAGAACGCCTTGGTGCGCTCGCTCTTGGGGTGGTCGAAGACCTCGCTCGGCGTACCCTCTTCTACAATGACGCCGCCGTCCATAAAGACGACGCGGTCGGCGACATCGCGGGCAAAGCCCATCTCGTGCGTCACGACGATCATGGTCATACCGTCGTGCGCCAGGTCGCGCATGACGCCCAGGACGTCGCGCACGAGCTCAGGGTCGAGCGCCGAGGTGGCCTCGTCAAAGAGCATGACGTGCGGGTTCATCGACAGGGCGCGGGCGATGGCAACGCGCTGCTGCTGGCCGCCCGAAAGCTGACTCGGCATAAAATCGATGCGCTCGGCAAGACCGACCTTGGTCAGCTCCTCGACGGCGATCTTCTCGGCCTCTTCCTTGCTGCGCTTGAGCACCTTTTGTTGCGCAAGCATGACGTTCTTTTTGACCGACAAGTGCGGGAACAGGTTGAACTGCTGAAACACCATGCCCAGGTGCGTACGCACTTTGTTGAGGTCGACACCCTTGGCGCACACATCCACGCCCTCAACGATAATCGAGCCGCTCGTGGGATGCTCCAGACGATTGATGCAGCGAAGCATCGTCGACTTGCCCGAGCCCGAGGGGCCCAAGACCACAACGACCTCACCCTTGTGCACATCCAGATCGATATCGCGCAGGACCACGTTGTCGCCAAAGGCCTTCTGGAGGTTCTTGATACTGACGACGACCTCGTTCGAGTTATTGGTTTCGCTCATGATAGGACCTCCTTACAGACCGGCGATGTGATCGGCGGGCGTCGCGACAACCTGTCCGGCGCTCTTGGCGGAACGCTTCTTCTTGGTCTCGGCCGTGCCCAAAAGCTTCGCCTCAAGACCGCTCACCAAGCGAGCGAGCGGCAGGGTGATGACCAGATAGAACAGGGCGGCAACCACGTACGGTGTAATGGAGCCCGTCGTGGCCACGATGGTACGGGCGTTCATGACGATCTCGACCACGCCCACGGCCGCAAGCAGCGACGTATCCTTGTAAAGCAAGATAAACTCGCTGGTCAGCGTAGGCAAAACATTGCGGAACGTCTGCGGAATCATAACGTAGAGCAGTGTCTGGAAGGCATTCATGCCCAGCGAGCGAGCAGCCTCGTTCTGGCCCTTGGGGATCGACTGAATACCGGCACGGAAAATCTCGCACAGGTACGCAGACGAGTTCATGGCCATGACGATGACGCCGAGCACGTAGTCATCAACCTTGACTCCGGCCAACGGCAGACCGAAGAACGCGATATAGATCTGCAGGAAAGCCGGCGTACCGCGAATGATATTCACATAGATGCCGGCAAAGCAACGCAGGATGCGCGACTTAGAGATGCGCATGAGCGACAGGGCAAAACCGAAGGGAATTGCCAGCGGAAACGCCACAAGCACGATCGAAAGCGACATGAGGAAGCCCTTGAAGACGATCGGCAGGCTCTGGACCAAAATGACCGGGTTCAGGAACAGGCGCAGGAACATATTGGAGTTCCACGCCTCGACCCACGGCTGCTCCTTAAGGTCGGTCAGGAAGTTATCGAAGGCCGTCACGCCCTTGATCTCCACCGACGGAATCTTGGAGATCTTCTTGGTCGACCCGTCAGCGAGCGTATAGGTGCCGCTAAAGGCCTCATCGCCGCCCTCGACGGGGAAGGTCACGCCGTAGACCTCGACGCGGAAATAGCCGCCGGCAGGCGCCGTCTCGCCAAAATCAATCTTGAGCGTCTGACCATCGACCTTGCACGTGGGCTTCATGGGCGTACGGTCCATAAGGTCATCGCCCGAGAGCATCGTCAATCGAATGTCATCGGTACCAAACGTCGTACCGTCGACAAACGTCAGCGAAAGACCGCTCAGCTCCTCGTCGGCATCGGCCTGAACTTCCCAAGTGATGCGCGTCTCGGTGCCGCCGACCACAT
>URZB01000314.1 GCA_900552295.1 uncultured Collinsella sp. | reverse complement strand
GTATAAGAGACAGATGCACGTCAGCGCAAAGCATTGATCGCACAAGGGATTCCCTTTGTCTGCCCAGGCAGACAGGCTTTTCTTCCATTTATGGGCACAGCCTGCACGGAGAGGGGCGGTGCCCGGTTTCGCAACCACGCGACCAAGATGTCACCCAACGCGCAGGCTGCCGCAATCTGGGGAGCAGCCCAGGAGCCATATCGTCCCTATGACCTTTGTCGTGCGCTTGGGATTTCGGCAAGCCGCGCGAGTGAGGCCATAACCGAGCTTGTTGACAGGGGGCTCGCGAAGCGCGAGCGTCGCGAGCGACGTGTCGTTGTGTTCCCTGTTGCCGTTGATCTTCTGCTCAGCGAGCACATGGCAGAGCTCTCCTCGCCAGTCTCGAAGGTCTGTTTTGCAAGGAAGACGCCGCGGATCGACTATCTTGCTGACGCCGGGGAGACGGCGCTCGCTGCGCGTTCCATGCTCGCTACGCCGGGTATGGAACAAAAGGCCGTCTTAAGAAGTGCATGGCGTCAACTGAGCAACCTCGAAGTCGCAGACGGGGAGTTGCCGGATAACGAAACGGCGTTGATCCAAGTGTGGCGCTATGCGCCCGTGTTTGCCGACTCCTCCCGTGTCGACGATATTTCGCTTGCGCTATCTTTGGCGGCAATCGACGATGAGCGAATTCAGCTCGAAGTCGATCGCATGTTTGGAAAGGAATATCCATGGCAAGAAGCGCTGTAAAAGGTCTCCAAGAATTTCAGCAGCATATGCAAAAAGCTGCAGGATCGTATGCCCTTATCGGCGGCACGGCATGCGACATTTTGCTCTCGGAGGCGGGACTTCCGTTTAGGGCGACTCCCGATTTTGATGTGGTAATTGTCGCCGATGACCGGTTGCCTCAGACGGCAGAAGCTATATGGACTTTGGTGCGTGATGGCGGCTATCGCTGCGGCTGGGGCGAAGGTAAAGGCTCGTGTTTTTATCGGTTTACAGAGCCTAAGAGGCCGGGTTACCCCCATATGATTGAACTCTTCGCGAAGTGCCCCGACTTTCTAAAGGGTCGTGAGGGGATTGATGTGGCGCCAATTCACGTTGATGAAAACATAAGCAGTCTTTCGGCAATTTTGTTGGACGATGCTTACTACAGCTTGTTCCTTCAGGGAATTCGGACCGTAGGCGGCGTTTCGGTCCTGGGTACGGAATACATTGTTCCGTTCAAAGCGAAGGCGTATCTCGACCTAAAAGCTAGAAGGGAAGCGGGGGAGAACGTTGATTCGAAGAAGGTAAAAAAGCATAAACGCGATGCGCTGAGGCTTGCTCAGCTGCTTGGCGAGTCGGAAGGTGTCGACCTGCGCGGAGAACTGAAGGACGATATGCTTGCGTTTGTTAAAGATTGCGAGGTGGGCGACGTCAATCTGAAACAGATTGGGGTTGCGGGCGTAACGATGGCGCAGCTGCTCGAGACGATGAAAGCAACATATGGCTTGATTGGTTGAGTGGGGTTACGTGGCCCGGACGGTGCAGTCTAGCTGCGTTGTCCGGCGCATGAGCTCGCTAATCGGGTATTATTTGTTTAGACAACTTGAGTTGTAGAGGAGTGACCGGCGATGGTGCAGGGCGCCAAACATATGAAGAGCAATAACGCCGCGGCCAACGGTGGCTCAAGCCCTCAGCCCAAACCTCAACCAAAACCTAAGCGCCGTCGCAAGCGACTGCCGCGGTGGGCTGATCGACTCATCACCATCGTCATCATCCTTATTGGCGTGGGCCTTATGACCTGGCCGTGGATCTTGGACCGGCTCGAGGCCTCGGGCGTGTTTAACCAGATCAGTACCGTGTCCAGCACCGTGGACGCGCTGTCTGCCGAGGAGCGCGAGCGCATCCTGCTCCAGGCGCGCTCCTTTAACGAGCAGCTGGCGGGCGAGGCCACCGAGCTTCCCGCCGACCAGATCGAGCCCTACGCCCAGCAGCTCATCTTTGACCGCGACCCCATGATGAGCTGGGTCGAGATCCCCTCCATCGACGTGAGTATGCCCATCTACCACGGCACGAGCGAAGAAGTCCTCATGGCTGTCTCTTATACACATCTGACGCTGCCGACGAGAAGGCTC
>URZB01000313.1 GCA_900552295.1 uncultured Collinsella sp. | reverse complement strand
CGGGGACCTCCACGTGGTAATGGGCGGAAATGTCAGAGAAGCTCGTGCGGAATGCGATCGAGGTAGGCTCTGTGTCTCGGGGATGTTCATGCGGCTGGTCCTCCTTTCGCCACACACCTTACGGGCGGGGTGGTGCGCGGAACGGGTTGGCGCCAGTGTTTCGTCACGGGCGCGTGCGCTTCGGCACTCCATGCTACATCTGAGTGGCATGTGGCGACTTCTCGACACTCGCGCTCGACACAGCGAGCGGCAATGGCGCTGCCTGCCGAGCGCCTCACGGGCGCATCCCGACCGCAGAAGTGCGCGCGAAGGCTCGTCGAAGTGCTGGGTTGGGGACCGGCGGTCTGGATACGCGGTTTCGTTCGGCGAAGGCGGCGAGGCGAATGGCATGGCGAACGTACGGGTTTGACGTGAACGGGTTGCCCGTGGCGGCGTGGTATCGGGAGGAGACGGTCGAGCAGGTGCTCGCGCCGCTGCTCGTCCGTCTCGCGCGCTCGCATCAGGAGAAGGGGTCACAGGCCCATCTCGGCGACCCGGTGCGCATACGCTATTGCGACCGGGACGGCCACGTGTCGCGAACGGATATCGTCCGCCAGGTGGACGTCGCGCCGCGAAATGCAGACTCGCCCCAATCGTCGGTAAGGGATGCCGCGGGCGATACGATGGAATCCACGGACCGCACCGCGCCGCCGAGATTGCGACGCGAATGCAGGCGATGCGCCCGAAAAACTCCTCCGCGCATGTAGGGCGAAACGCCAGATTGGAGCTCCATGAACGATTTCTCCCTCTACTCCCCCACCCGCTTTGTCTTTGGACGAAAAGTGACCGACAAGGTTGGGGAGACCCTGTCCGTCTCCGGCCACCGCCGAGCGCTCATTGTCTACGGCAAGGGTTCCGTAGTCCGCTGCGGAACGCTCGGCCACGTGAAGGCATCGCTCGACGCCGCGGGCGTGGAGCACATCGAGCTTAGAGGGGTGCGTCCAAACCCCGAAATAGGCTTGGTGCGAGAAGGCGTCGAGCTCGCACGGGAAAACGACGTCGACATCATCCTGCCCGTGGGCGGCGGCTCAGCCATGGACTGCGCGAAGGCCATCGCGCTGGGGGCGGTATACGACGGCGACGTATGGGACTTCTTCCGCAAGCGCGCCGTTCCCGCCGACCGCATCGACGTCGCCTGCGTGGCGACCATCCCCGCATCGGGTCCGAGGCCTCTAACTCCTGCGTTATCAGCAACGACGAGGAGCACCTCAAATGCGGCATTAACACGGACCTCAACCGCCCGGCCATCGCCTTCCTCGACCCGGAACTGACCTTCACCCTGCCCGCCTACCAGACCGCCGCGGGAGTGACCGACATGATCGCCCATACATGGAGCGACTCTTCTCCGGCGAGCCCGCCGTGGGCGTAACCGACAACAGCGCCTGCGGGCCAGTGCGCGCTGCGATGGAGGCGGCGTCCAAGGTGATGGAGAACCCAGATGACTACGACGCCCGCGCCGAGATCATGTGGGTGGGTACGCTCGCCCATAACGGCCTCGCCGGCTGCGGCCTGGGTGTCCCCGGCCTGCGCGACGGCGATTGGACCTGCCACGTCCTTGAGCACGAGCTGTCCGCACTGGACACCAAGATCACGCACGACGCCGGCCTCGCCGTCATCTTCCCCGCCTGGTTGCGCTACGCATGGCGAGAGCACCCCGAGCGCTTCCTGGAGTTCAGCGCCCAGGCCTTTGGCGTCGAACCCGTCGATTCGGACGCGGA
Organism: uncultured Collinsella sp.; assembly: GCA_900552295.1. Taxonomy (GTDB): domain Bacteria; phylum Actinomycetota; class Coriobacteriia; order Coriobacteriales; family Coriobacteriaceae; genus Collinsella. The sequence continues at coordinate 346 of URZB01000313.1, read as the reverse complement.
CGAGCTCGATGTGGAGGTAACCCCCGAGCAGGCAATCGAGTACGCGGTCGAAGCGACCATCGACGAGCTGCAGGATTTCAACGTCTCGCTGGGAATGCCGCGCACGCTATCGGAGTTCGGAGTCACCGAGGACGATATCGAAAAGATGATTCCGGACCTCAAGATCAACCGCGGAGAGCTCTTCGGCAGCTTCAAGAAGCTCACGCTGGACGACGCGAGAAAGATTTACCGCAGCACACTCTAGGAAACAGATGCCCATCCCCCACGGGCGAGCAGCACGGCGGCCCCCGCAAATCAGAACCACCCTTAAAAAGGGTGGTTTGCTCTTAGGGTATAACCCACGGGC
>URZB01000312.1 GCA_900552295.1 uncultured Collinsella sp. | reverse complement strand
GGACTGTCCCGCGCGATTGGGCCTGCGGTTACGGTTCCTGTTGTCAACGTCTGCCATAAGTGGTCACCTTTCTCGGTCTCTGCCGCTATCGGCTTTTCCATCCATGATACCCTGCCACGCACAAAAAAGACGGCCCCGAAGGACCGCCTTCCGCATCGATTTACACGTGCGCAAGCACCGCTGCAATTTGGCACTAGTCGCGACGACCAAGGATGTTCAGGATGCGCAGGAACACGTTGATGATGTCCACGAACAGGTTGGATGCCATGAGCACGGCGTTGGGCAGCGTGGGCGGCACCGTCGTGGCCACATAGGTGTCGTAGCCAATAAAGCCGGCGAACACCACGATCACGATCAGGTCGGTGATAGACTGCGAGACGCCCATGAACATCAGCACAATCTCGACCAGAATCGTGGCAAGCAGGATGCCAAAACCAATGCCGTACACACGCTGGAAGAACTTGGGGAAGGTTACGCCCAGCGCACCAAAGACAAAGGTGATGGCGGCCGTGGCGATAAAGGCGGTGTTAATGGTAGGCAAGTCGTAGTTGGCAAGACCAAACGACGCCGTCAGGCCAAAGGTGCTCGCAAAGACCACGTAGCCCACGAGTGACAGGCCCACAGACTGCTTGCCCGCAGCAGCCGACATCATGACCATGCCGACGATGGTCAAAATAAATGAGCCAAAGACCAGCGGCAAAGCGGCGCCGCTCATCATCATGCGCGCAAACGACATGGTGCTCGTAAAGTAAGCACCGGCGCCCATGGCGCAAAAGCCCAAAAAGATCAGGGCAGACATGACAAGGTTGTACGCGCGCGGCGACATCTCCTTGGCACGGCTTGCGCCGGTCTCAATGGGGCCGTTCTGATAACCCTGGATATCGTTCATAATATCGTCCTTTCAAAAGCGCCGCGACAGCGCCGTAGGTGACAAGATTCCTGCCATTGTACCCGAATGCCGCGCGCTCTTACCTGCGGCGCCCGCTCTCGAGCGTACGGTCGAATGCCCACACCCACCAACGCATCAGATGGGCCTGCGAGCCATCCGGTCGCTCGCGCGCCTGTTCTTCCAGATACAGTTCGGTCGCATGCCCACCAAAACGAACCTTATAGGTTGCCGTACGAATGCCGTGAACCGTTAGGCCAAAACCGGTGGATGAGACAATCTCGTCGATCGTAAAACAGCGACCGTCGACCCAGCAGACGGTAACCGGCACGACTTGTCCGCCCGCGAGGATGCGGGCCACGACGTCCACATACTGCTTGTGCACGCGTCGAGTTTTACCATCTGTCTGTCGATATTCCATGCCTCCTATTATCGAACGCATGTTTGCATATTGTAAAGCGAACAGGCTGTGGTTTTGGGATGTTGGGGCGCGCACGTGTCCTCATGGCGTGCTAGCAAAAAGAACACCCGCGGTCAACAGGGCAAATATTCAATGTTAGTGCCAAAAAATTCACTTCTCCCATCAGAACTCGGTAAAGAAACCCGCAGGAGGTGATACGATTTATCATGTTTTTGTAACGTGCCTGCAAACTTCGAGAAAGCCCATATATGGACGTAACGTTCTCAGCCTTCCTCGGCCAAATTGTGTCGAACCCAGTCCTTGCCGTCACCGTGATCCTCGCGCTCGGCGCTATCTTCGTCAACGGATGGACCGACGCGCCCAACGCCATCGCGACCTGTGTCACCACGCGCTGCATGCCCGCCCTCGCAGCCATTCTCATGAGCGCCGCATTCAACTTCCTCGGTGTGCTCATCATGACGCACTTTAACGCGAGCGTCGCCAACACCATCTCACATATCGTCGACTTTGGCGGAAACAGCACCATGGCGCTCGCGTGCCTCTGCGCGGCGCTGTTCTCCATCGTCGTCTACGGCGCCACGGCATCGCGTTTTGGCATCCCCACCTCGCAAAGCCACAGCCTTATCGCCGGCCTGACCGGTGCCGCAATCGCCCTCGGCGGCGCGAGCAGCGTCAACGTCCACGAGTGGATGAAGGTCATCTACGGCTTGGCGCTCTCCATCGGCCTGGGCTTTATCATGGGCTGGGTCCTGTGCAAGCTCGTCTCGATTCTTTTCGCCGCCGCCAACAGGCGACGTGCCAATGTCTTCTTTAAATA
>URZB01000311.1 GCA_900552295.1 uncultured Collinsella sp. | reverse complement strand
AGCCTTATCGTCGGCAGCGTCAGATGTGTATAAGAGACAGCGGTATAGGTCGGGGTGTCAGGCGTGTCCTCGGGGTTCTTGGTCATAACCCAAGCGTCATCGAGCGGCTCATTCCAAGGGTCCTCCAGGTGACCGCACTCGATGGCGCGACCCCACAGGTTGTCGTCGATGGAGTAGGGGTTGTCGTTGGCACCCTCGGGAACCGGCACGTTGTGGGCGTGGGCATAGGCGACCTCGTCGGGACGGCACTTCAGGTCCCACTCGCGAACCGGGGCGATAACCTTGAGCTCGGGGTCGAGGGCCTTGACGGCGGCCTCAAAACGGACCTGATCGTTACCTTTGCCAGTGCAGCCGTGGGCGACGTAGGTCGCGCCAAACTCGTGGGCGACCTCAACAAGCTTCTTGGCAAGCAGCGGGCGAGACAGGGCGGAGAGCAGCGGATACTTATTCTCGTACATGGAGTTTGCGGCGATGGCTTTGGTCAGGAACTCATCGGAGAACTCGTCGCGCAGGTCGAGCACCTGGCAATCGAGAACGCCCAGGTCGAGCGCCTTCTGCTTCTTGGCATCCAGTCCGGTCTCTTCCTGGCCCACGTTGCCGCAGACGCAAACGACATCGAGATTCTTCTCGTCCTGGAGCCACTTGACACATACGGATGTATCAAGACCACCGGAATATGCGAGAACGACTTTTTCCTTGCTCATGGCTGTTTCCTTTCGCCCTTGGTAGCTAGTTAGAACATCGGTCAGTTGCAAGTCATTTCAAGGTCATATACCGTGCAATATCAGGTTAAATAGCAAAAATCAGCACATACATGCCCTAGAAACATGCAGCAATGTCGTGCTAAAACCCAACGACCTCAAAATGACTCTGTTGAGGCAATTCGCCCCATGCGGACAGAGACGATTGTTATCGTCGTCGGGAAATTGCGCGCTGGCGTCGGATGGCATTGTCTGCAGTGGTGATGATCTTTACGAACTGCATCTGCCTCTCCTTTCACGTATCGCCGGGCGCAATTCAAATATCGTAAACGGTACCTTTTACTCGGTAAGCGGTTGTTTTTCCGTCTCCGTTTTCGATGGTCGCTATATTACGCTAAAGCATCTGCTGCACAAGTGACAAATTCAAATTTCTGAAAAGTTTTTTCAGTACTTTGTGAAGCGTGGTGCAAATAGGCTCCGTTCCTGCGAAAATACGCTCGACTACGAGTTGATGGTTATAACGTCTGAAACAATCTCGAAACGAAAGGGTCGCTTTTATGCAAACTTACGAATCGGACGCCAATATCGGAAACATTAAAATTCTCGCCGTCGACATGGACAAAACGCTACTCACCGACGAGCGCGTGTTACCGCAGGGTCTTGATGAGCGCCTGGACAAGCTCGCCGACGCCGGCATCGTATTCTGCCCTGCCAGCGGACGCCCCGCCCCCAAGCTCGAGGAGATGTTCGAGGGCATCAAGAACCGCCTCGCCTTTTGTCCCGATAACGGTGCGTGCGTGATATATCGCGGCAACTACATCTATAAGAGCGCTATCGATGTGGCGCTGTATCAGCAGGTCTTGAGCCGCGCCTCGGAGGATCCGCGCGCTGTCCCCGTCCTGTGCTGCTTTGACGAGTTCTACGTACTTGCCCGCGACCATCAATACCACGACGAGATCAGCGTCTACTACAACACGATCAACTACGTCGATAGCTTTGAGGGCATTGACGTCGAATCCAACAAGATTTCGATCTTCTTCCCCGGCTACGATGCCGAGCCCGCGTTTCGCGAGACCTATAGCCCGGCATTCTCGGACCAACTCTATGTCACCAATGCGGGCCGCGAGTGGATCGACTTTATGAACCTGGGTGTCGACAAGGGCGCCGGCGTCGCGCACCTGTGCGAGCAGCTTGGGATCGATATCGCCGACGCCGCCGCCGTGGGCGATACTTACAACGATATCCCCATGCTGGAGCGCGTCGGGCATAGCTTTATCGTGGACAATGCCGAGGAGCACATGAACGCGCATGCTAAGTGGCGCATTCCGAGCAACAACGACGGGGGCGTACTGACGCTCATCGACGCCATCTTGGCGGCTCGTTAACGTTGCTCGTCGGACCTGACCGGGCGAGGCGGGTAAGTTTTTCGTTCGGTCAGGTCCTGGG
>URZB01000310.1 GCA_900552295.1 uncultured Collinsella sp. | reverse complement strand
AGGGGGACGGACGGCTCGCCCCGCGTCCGTGGATCGTGGAGAACGCCCTCTGGGACATCCTCGGTAAGAAGGCAGGCCTGCCGGCGTATAAAGTCATGGGCGGCTATCGTGACCATATCCCGGCCTACGCCGCCATGTGCGAGCTGCGCAGCGACGAGGAACGGCAGGAGGACGCGCTCCGCCTGTTCGACGAGGGCTTCCGCGCCGTGAAGCTGCGCCTGTTCATGCCGACGATAAAGGAAGATATCCACATCGTGGAGAATATCCGTAAGGCCGTCGGCGATAAGATGACCATCATCTGCGATGCCAATCAGGGCCCCGTGCGCGACCGAAACTTTGAGGGCGGGCGCGTCCCGTTCTGGACGTAAATTCCGGGATGAGCTTTCCGGTTGGCGGGCATATGCGCTAATCCTCAAGCTGTGCCCATTCGTGCGGATCGTAGACCTTTACGTGTTTGTTGGGCTTGCCGCTCCAGTACTCCTCGTCCATAAAGGGCAGATATGCCTGAACGCCGGGGCAGATAAAGGGAATCCGCTGCTGTTGCAGTCGCTCGCGCTGGCGCTGCTCCAGGTGCGTCTCGGATATGACGGTCGGCATGCCGGACAGCTCGACGAGGCTTGCCTGGATTCGCTTAAGGTCGGGGAGTCCCGCGTGCCATGACATCCGCATGATCAAAAAGGATGCACGGCGGTATTTTGCCTGCACCACAGTAATGGCGGGGCGCAGTGTGGGATGGATTTTGTCCCGTTCGGGCCAAAGGTCAGCAGTGATCTCGAGGCCCAGGGTCTCCCATAGGTAATCAAGCTCTTCGTCCATGGCGCCTCGATATCTACGTGATCATTGATACTTCGATTGTGTTGCCTGGTGCTATCGTTTTCGCGGTAGAATCTGCCAACGGTTGACGGCTACCGCTCGCGGCGTTTTGCCCTTCGTGTACAGCGGTCGGCTTCACAGGTCCTTCACGGGTTGGACTTAATTAGGCCAATTTGACTGAATTTCAAAAAAGTCAAAATTGGGGCTTGCGTCACGGCGAGACTTCCCGTATATTTCTTTCTTGCGCAAAGGCACAGCCGAGCGCAGCGATGCAGTCATTGGGATGTCGTCTAATGGCAGGACAGCGGATTCTGGTTCCGTCAATGGGGGTTCGACTCCCTCCATCCCAGCCATTGCATTTGCTACATATGGCCCGTTCGTCTAGCGGTTTAGGACGCCGCCCTCTCAAGGCGGAGATCACCAGTTCGAATCTGGTACGGGCTACCAAAATTGAACGCCCGGGCCTCGCAAGAGACCCGGGTTTTGTGTATTGACCGATGTTTAAGGCGCGTTGAGTCTGCCGCCTGGACCGAGGAGTTGTCATGGACCTGCCCATCAGCTTGCAAGACATCACGTATGCCGAGAACTATCTGGCGCAGGGCGACCTGGCTACGGCGACGCCGCTGCTGGAGCGCCTGGTGGAGCTCGCCGAGGAGTATATCGACGCCGAGTGCAAGACGGAGGAGAAGCGCCAATACTTTAGCTTTGATAGCAAGTTTGAGCGCTTGGCCTATCGCCGCGTGGAGAAGGATCCGCGCGAGCTCGTGCAGGTCGAGGTGCCGTTTGACCGCCTGTACTCTGATATGGCGTTTGCCTACATTCGCCAGCAGGATTATGTGAGCGCTCGCAATGCCCTGATGCAGGCTGTGCGTTGGGACCCCATGAACTGCAACTATCGCTTGGATTTGGCCGAGCTGTTCCGCGCACTCGAAGACAAGCAGGAATGGGCATCGCTCTCGTTCTCGGTGCTGGAGCGTGCAAGCGATGGCAAGTGCGCCGCCCGCGCTTACGCCAATCTGGGTCAGTACTTCTTGGAGCCCGAGACCGAGAACGTTTCGGCTGCCGTGGGCTGCGCGCGTCTGGCGCTGCGCCTGGCGCCCAACGATGCGCATACGACGCGCCTGCTCAACAAGATCCATACCACCTATCCGGATGCCGCCGATGAGAGCGACGAGCACGTGATGGGTGAACTGGCCCTGCAAGGCGTTCCGACCTCGCCTTCGGCCGAGATTGCCATCTGCCTGATTATGTGCGCGACCGATGCTGCAAGCGACGGCGACAAGCAGGAGGCGACGCGCCTGACGGTACGTGCTCGCGACTTGGTGGGCGAGGAGGCCTGC
>URZB01000309.1 GCA_900552295.1 uncultured Collinsella sp. | reverse complement strand
GAAGCTCCTCCCCTAGCACCCCACCACCACAAAGGGGACAGGCACCTTTGTGGTGGTTTTGACCCATCCCAGCGGTTTGTCTCAATCTGTAACATCTAGACCGTTAAAAGTCGTCTTACTGTTACAGAATGAGATGTTCGTCCCGACGCCTGCCTTTTGTCTCAATCTGTAACAGATAGAGCCGATTTGCCCGCCCAGATGTTACAGATTGAGATATTTGAAAATCAGAATAGAAGCCTACTCCTTTGTGGTGGTTTTTCAGTTTGCCAACGATATGTGAACGGCTAAAAAGTCTGCTATACTCTTTCCCGCTGTCCCCATCGTCTAGCGGCCAAGGACGCCACCCTTTCAAGGTGGATATCGCGGGTTCGAATCCCGCTGGGGGCACCAACTTTAAAATGTTCGAACCCGCCGGATATAAGGTCCGACGGGTTCGTTTTTTGCCGTTATAAAACGGAAAGTACTCAAGGCCCTTGCGCTAGATAAACAGCTCGCACTCCTTCCGCTCGGCACAGGCTTTACTCAACATCTTGGTAGCCGCAGAGAGCATGACAGGATTTAGCCCACGCGCGCCCCGCGGGCATACAGACACACAGCGTATGCATGAAATGCAGGCCTTTTTGTCCACCCGCTTGGGGTCGTCTTTATCGATAGCGCCAACGGGACACGCTGCGCCGCAAGCCCCGCAGGCGGTGCACTCTTTTGTAGCCTTAGGCACCATACCGGTGCCCCCGGCCTTCTTATAGGGGCGATTGCCCGGAATAGCCGGCTCAGAAGCATCTCCTGCAGATATCTTTTGCTGAATCTGATTCGCAAACCCAGCGAGCTGCGCCGCGTCCTGTGGGTCTGGCCGACCGGCTGCAAACTGGCGAACAATAGAATGCTCGGCGATAGCTGAAACCGCCGCGATCACCCGAAAGCCCGCGCCCTTTGCCGCGTCCTCAAGCTCGACCAGCGTGTCCTCATACGCGCGGTTTCCGTAAACACAAACTAGAACCGCCTGCGCACCGTTTCCCCGCATCATACCCAAGCGCTCCGCAGCCACAGCCGGGACTCGCCCGCCATACGAGGGCACCGCGATCACGGCCACATCCTCTTTTGTCATCGCAATCGCGCGAAAGCCAAGCCCGCTATCGGTCAAATCTACAGCAACGGTTTCCCCTTCTAACGCATTGGCAATGTAGTTAGATACCTTTTCCGTTCCGCCGGTCGGGCTAAACATGATATCGAATACCTTCATCGGATAATCCTCCCCTTTATGAACAAATGCCCGAAACATCCGCATGCCAAAACAGGTTACAACTTTCAAGATGCCCCGCGCGAAACGCTCGCTCGACAGCATGTTCAAAGACGACCCGGGCGACAAAAAAGGGGCCTCGCACAGGCGAGACCCCTTCGAGCGCAAAATCAAACGCGTCTGTTACACGTAGAACAGGATGTCGTCGTAGGTCGGGACCGGCCAGTAGTCGGCGGCCACGATCTCCTCCATGGCATCCACGGCGGCGCGCAGCGTATCCATAGCGGGAACGACCTCGTGTGCGTACACATTGGCCTGCTCCTGACCATCGAGGGCCTCGGCCTTCTGATGCACGGCGTCGAGCGCCTTGATGGAGTCGTTGATGGCGGTGATACCGTTGCAGAGCTTGTTGAGCGTGTTCTGCTCGCACTGCATGGCGGCCTCAGCACCGGCGGCACGAATAGTCTCAAGGCCCTTCGCGACCTTGGTGGCATAGGCGGTAATGACCGGGCGATAGGTACGACGCGCCTCGCGAACCATCGTGGTAGCCTCGATGTTCATGAGCTTGTTGTACTTCTCGAGCTTGCAGTCGTAACGGCACTGGGCCTCGGCCTTGGTCAGGACACCCGTCTCCTCAAAGAGCGCAATGGCCTTATCGGAAACAAAGGCGGGCAGGGCGTCGGCCGTGGTCTTGTTGTTGGCAAGGCCGCGCTTTTCGGCCTCGATGGGCCACTCGTCGGAGTAGCCGTCGCCGGAGAACAGGATGCGCTGGTGATCGGTCAGCACCTTCTTGCAGTACTCGAGCGCGGCGTCCTGGAACTTATCCTCGGGCGTACCCTCGAGTGCGTCGGCGAAGGACTTGAGCGACTTGGCCACGGCGGCATCGAGCACCAGGTTGGAGTCGGAGACGTTCTGCTCGGAGC
>URZB01000308.1 GCA_900552295.1 uncultured Collinsella sp. | reverse complement strand
TATCCGGACCGCTCCCCCATCGCGGCGAGCGTGGCGATGATGTCGTCGCCCTCATACCCCTGCTTTTCGACGTAGGTGACGCCCAGCGCCGTGAGCATCTTCTGGATGAGCGGCAGCTGGGTGAGCAGGTCCTCCGGCGCCGCTTCGCGGGTGCCCTTGTATTGCGGCAGCATCTCGTTGCGGAAGGTGCCGCCCTTCATGTCGAACGCGACCGCGAGATGGTCGGGCTTCTCGCTGTCCAGCACCTGGGACAGCATCGTGGCGAAACCCCATACCGCGTTCGTGGCCTGTCCGGCCTGAGTACTGAAATTTTCCGCCGGTAAAGCGAAAAACGCGCGGAACGCAAGCGAGTGGCCATCGACCACCAGCAACGTTCCACGCGTTTTCGTCTGGGCGTCGTCGCGCGATTCGCTCATTCCCCTACTTCCGACGGCTTGGGATCGCCATACTTGGCGATGATCGCCATGGCCAGACGCTTCTTCGGGATGCGCTGATCCATCGAGGTTTTCTGGATCCAGCGGAAGGCTCCCTGCTCGGAGAAGTCCGCCTTGTCCATGAGCAGGCCCTTGGCGCGGTCGACGAGCTTGCGCTCCTCCAGCGTGTCTTCGGCCTTCTTGAGTTTCTCCTCGGCCTTCTTGAGCTGAGCGGCAGCGGCGCCACCGAACTTGTCGGCGAAGCGCTGGACGCGTCCACCGGTGTCGACGAACTTCTGCTGGCCGGTGTAGAACGGGTGGCACTCGTTGCAAAGCTCAACCTTCATCTCGGACACGGTAGCGTGCGTCTTGAAGGTGTTGCCGCAGGAGCACGTCACCGTGCACTCGACATACTGGGGATGGATACCCTGCTTCATGGTAGGACTCCTTATTGGTCAGGCGCTGGTTACCGATCAGCGCATAAGGCGTCTTGGTTTCCGACCAAGACAACAAACTCGGCTATGGTACCACGGCGTCGAGCGTCCCACAAAAGGTTCACGGTCTTTGCACCGGAGCGCACAGGTGCATCTGCCCGATCGCGGCGCCAACAGGAACCACCTGACCTGTCCAGGGTGCCAAAAATACACCCCGCGAGACAAGCGCCCCATGTTGCAGACGTGTAACGCCGCAGCAAAGGTGCCCTTTTTTGCGCAGGACAGGTACAATGATGAACACTGTACCGTAGCGGAGCGCCCCCGCGCGCCGCAACCACGCGAAAGGGTTTCCCATGGCCGAGATCTCGTCCTCCCGCATCGTCATCACCGTCCTTGGCAAGAACCGCCCCGGCATCGTTGCCGGCGTCACCCGTGTTCTGGGCGAAGCCAACGTCGACATCCGCGACATCACGCAGTCCATTATCGAGGACATCTTCACCATGACCATGCTGGCCGACACCGCCGAATCCAAGCTCGACTTCGCCGAGCTGCAGAAGGCCCTGGCCGAGGCAGGCGAGCTTTCGGGCGTCAACGTGTCCATTCAGCGCGAGGACGTCTTTAACTTTATGTACCGCCTGTAGCGAACAAGCCGCTCGGGGCAGCTTGACGTCATATCGTCCAAGCGCGCCGCCCCAAAGCGGACCGGAGAGGAGCGCGCATGGCCTACGACGCCAAGAAAATCTACTACCGCTTCGACGATCACCTGAGCCGCCTGGTTCTGGATTACGAGGCGAGCCGTCAGATTTCGCCCGAAAGCGAAAACCTCTACCACGGCCTGCCGACCGCCCCGTACGACGAGGGCTTGTTCGTAGAGCACAACGTCAAGCGCGGCCTGCGCAATGCCGACGGCTCGGGCGTGGTCGCGGGTCTTACCCGCATCTCGGACGTGCACGGCTACAACAAGGTCGACGGTAAGGTCGTGCCTGATCAGGGCAAACTCACGCTTCGTGGCTACAGCATCGAGGATCTGGTCAACAACGCCCAGGCCGAGAACCGCTACGGCTACGAAGAGGTCGCCTACCTGCTCATCACGGGCTCTCTACCCACCAAGGAAGAGCTTGACGGTTTTTGCGGACGCCTGGGTGCTTTTAGGCACCTGAGCGACGAATACGTCCGTGAGTTCCCCATGACCACGGTGTCGTCGAGCATCATGAATGTGCTTCAGCGCGCCGTGCTGCTGCTCTACGCCTTCGATGCCGAGCCCGACGCCATTACACCCGAGCACGAAATCGACGTCGCCATCTCCATGCCTGTCTCTTATACACATCTGACGCTGCCGACGATAAGGC
>URZB01000307.1 GCA_900552295.1 uncultured Collinsella sp. | reverse complement strand
CCGTCACATGTTGCGCAATATGAAACGCCACGACCGCGATAGGTATCCTCGCCAGCGAAACCTGCCGGACGCGGCGTGGCACCCATGCAAGCGATAACGCTCGAGGCCAGCGTATCACCCATATCGTGATGCACCGTAAACAGCGCTGCATCGGCATCGTAATCGATACCCGTAACCATGCTCCATGCGACCTGAGCTCCCAAGCCCTCTGCATGCTGCTGAAAACGCTCACCGAGTTCGGCGCCACTCAAGAGCGGAATGCCCGGATAGTTCTCGACCTCATTGGTTGTGGCGATCTGTCCTCCCGACATGCCCTGCTCAATCACGGTCGTCGTTAGGTTGGCGCGCGCCGCGTAAATGGCTGCAGCATAGCCCGCAGGGCCGCCGCCGATAATAGCAACATCGATCGGCTGATGGGTAGTCATGAAGAGACCTCCTGTCGAAAGATTGGCGTTCTTTGCGCTCATACCCAAATTTACGTGAACATGACACTCATGCACTACAATGATAAATCGCGTAACATAGCTGAAGGGGAGTTATCGATGGATCAAACGCAGACGGACAATAGCGCCCCCCTGCCCATTCAAGCCACTCCCCAACCGGAGCAAATGACCGTTTTACCTGCACAAAAACCCCTTGTAACCATTGTGCACGCATCGGTTGGATCGGGCCACAAAGCCGCCGCCAACGCGATTGCACAAGCATTTGACCTTATCCGCGGCACCAAGGGAATCCCTGAGGATATTGAAATTGAAGTGCTCGATATCCTTGATTTTGGACGTATTAAGTTCGACGGCAATAAGACCGCGGCTTCTTTTACGGGAGCCACGCGCCCCATTTACGACCTGACCTGGCGATATACGCTTACGGGACATCTTCTCTGGGGTGGCGGCACAGCATGGTCGCGAATTATGTTCCCCGCCTTCAACGAATATATTCGTCGCCGCAGGCCTATAGCCGTGGTCGCAACGCACATCACAGCAGCCAATGTTGCCGTGGGCGCCCGCGTAATCACGGGTATCGATTATCCGGTCATCTGCGTACCGACCGATTACGAAGTCGAAGGCTTTTGGCCCCACAAGGACACCGACCTATTCTGTGTAGCCAACGAGTTTATGGCCGAAACGCTGCGCCCACGCAAGGTTCCCGAGTCAAAGATCCGCATAACGGGCATCCCCATTCGTGCCGGTTTCGATACCGATTACAAACGCGAAGATGAGCTCAGCAAGTTCAATCTCCCCATAGACAAAACCGTCGTATTGGTGATGGCCGGCGCCAGTTTGCCCCAACCATACGTGCGTTTCCGTGCCGCAATGGACCACACGCTCCCCTTCTTACGCAGCTTTGAGGACATGCATTTTGTCTTTTTGCCGGGCAAGGATAAGGAATACGCCGCCCGACTCAAGACGCTCTTCGACGCCATGAAGCTCGACAACGTCACGGTTCTGGACTACGTGGACGACATGGCGGCCCTCATGCACGGCTGCGACCTGGCAATCCTCAAATCAGGCGGACTCACGGTCACCGAGTGCCTGTGCGCTCATCTGCCGATGATCCTGCTGGGCAAATCATACGGTCAGGAAAAGGCCAACACCACAATGCTCACCGGCATGGGCGCCAGCATGCATGTCACCACCGCACGAGAACTCATCGTGACGCTTCGTCACCTGCACGACCACCCTGAGTCGCTCAAAGCCCTACTCATCAACGGCGAAGTACTACGCCGTCCACGCGCAGCGGAGGACATCGCCATCGCAACCATGGAGCTCGTAGGCAAACCCCAAAAGCGCAAACGAGCCTTCTGCCGCTTCTACTGGGGCGATAAACCCGCGCATATTCGCTAGGGTCTTAATGTCCGCTAGCCTGCGGGAGGCCCTATATATCATCCCGTGCTCAAACATTCTCGCTTCGCTGCGAAACTGCGCGCGGGACGATATATAGGGCCTCCCGCAGGCTAGCTGCGTTAACGTACTAGCAGCTATACCAGATTCCCCACCAGTAAAATCTGCAAAGGGGAACCAGAAAATATAAATACAGTAAGCCGACGCTACAAGGGGACGGTCCCTTTGTAGCGTCGGCTTACTAGAAAAGTAAATATTGTTTCAAGCGAGTAGCCGCCCGCCCGCCTCTCACACATATCGTTCCACGCGCAGTTTCGCAGCGAGCGAAGCGAAGCGAGAATGTTTGAGCATGGAAT
>URZB01000306.1 GCA_900552295.1 uncultured Collinsella sp. | reverse complement strand
CTCGTGGGCTCGGAGATGTGTATAAGAGACAGATACGGCAAGAACGTCGGCGTCCTGCAGCAGGAAGCCAAGCTTGTGAGCATCGACTGCTCGCATTACGCAGACGATGCCCGCGCGCTCACTCACGATCTGTGCGCAGATGGCGGGCCTGCAGATCGGGCGAGCGGCGGCATCGTTTATCTCAAGGACGTCGACACCCTCTCACCCGCTGCCCAGGACGCGCTCTTGGAGTGGGCCTCCGCACAGGCGGGCGCCATTGTGCCAGCCCCTGCTGCGCGCCTTATCTTTGCCACCTCAAACGAGGCAGACAGTACCGAGTGCCGCAGCCTCACGCGTCGCATCCCCATGTCCGCCCAGGTGCCGTCTCTGCGCGAGCGCACCCAGGAGGAGCGTGAGGAACTGACTCTCCACTTCCTCAAGGAGGAGGGCCGACGCATAGGACGCGACATCCTCATAAGTCGCGGAGCCTTCCGAGCCCTCGCCGGCACCAACTTCGAGGAGAACGTACGCGGCCTACGCGACTGCATCACCAACTGTTGCGCCGAGGCCTATCTAGACACGAAGGGTGACAGCCTGGAGATTCGCACCTACCAGCTTCCCTCCGCAATCCTTGCCGGCTCCGCACTTGAGCGCAGCGAGAACGATATGCAGCTCATCGACACCACCCGGAGCATCCAAAGCCAGGCGGACGACCGCGCACGGCATGTACTCGACGCCATGCTGGAGCCATACGAGAGCTATCGCGAAGGCACGCTTGATGGGAGCGCGTGCAGCGCTCAGCTGGTGGAGCGAGCCCGCGACCTTGAGGACTACCTGGCGTTCGGGCAAAACCCGGGCCGCTCGAAGTCCGACGCATACGAGCAGATCGCCGACAGCGTCGTCACTTCCGTGAACGAACTCTACTCGATCGATTTGTCCCGAAAGAGCTCGCATCTAATCGCCCAGGGCATCTGCCTCCAGCTGTGGCCGCCCGCAAACCTCTCGCGTTGGAAGAGCTCCCATGCAAGCGAGCTTTCCGGCATGCGCGGCGTCGTGGCCCAGCGCAACCGCTTTGCCGTTACTGTCTGCGCCTGCATCGCTGATGAACTCAAGGCTACGCTCGGCATCGCGCTCGACGATCTCACGTGTCTGCTCGTCCTTGCGCATGCGGCACTCGCACTCGACCCGTCTAAGCGTCGTCGGAGCGTCGGTATCGTCCTCAGTCATGGCTACTCGACCGCCACGAGCATCGCCGACGCTGCCAATCGGATTCTTGACACGAGGGTCTTCGAGGCCATCGATATGCCCTACGACCAGAAGGTTACGGACGTCGCTGCTCCTCTTCAGCAAATCATCGACCGCTTCTCCTACGCAGACGAGGTCGTCATCCTCGTGGACATGGGATCGCTCCAGGATATTTATAAGAGTCTGGAATCCACCTCCGGCATGACACTCGGCATCATCAACAACGCCTCTACCGGCCTTGCGGTGGAGGTTGGCGCCGGACTTATCGCGGGTCGCTCCGTGCGAGAGGTTCTCGACGATGCTGCGGCAGCTTGCACCTGTAATTATCACATCGTGGCGCGCAACGCCCGACCGGACGCGATTGTCTTCTGCTCCGAAGGCGGACTTGACGCAGCTGCGCGGATCCGCGATCTCGTGGCGCAGAGCCTGCCTGGCGAGTCCCCCGCGCGGCTTGTCGCCGTTGACTGGCGGCAGCTCGCCAATAACGGATCTGAGGATGCCGCCTTCTCCCAGTACAACGTGCGCTCGGTCATCGGCACGGACAATCCGCACGCCGACGGAGTCCCGTTCATTTCGCTCGAGGAACTCATCGCCGGCGAAGGAACGGCCCAGATAGACCGCGCCTTCGCACGCTTGCTCGACGCTGACGGCTTGCGCACGTTCCACCAGAATCTCGTCAAGAACATGACCCTCAGGAACGTGGTCGAGTCCATCACAATCCTTAACCCCAACAAGCTCTTCGGCGAAATCGAGAGTGCCGCGGAGCGGCTCCAGCAGCTCACCGGAGACGTGATTGGCGCTCGTGTGAGCATGGGGCTCTACGTGCACCTGTGTTGTCTCGTGGAGCGCCTCGTGACCAGAAGCCCCATCGAGAACTACGCAGACGAGCAACGCTTCGCCAATGAACACAACGATTTCGTCGAGGCATTCCGCACGAGCTTCTCTGACATTTCCGCCCATTACCACGTGGAGGTCCCCG
>URZB01000305.1 GCA_900552295.1 uncultured Collinsella sp. | reverse complement strand
GGCTCGGAGATGTGTATAAGAGACAGGTGGGCAGATCGCTGCCGGCCGGAGCGGAAATGACGACCTTCTTGGCGCCAGCGTTGATGTGGGCCTGAGCCTTAGCCTTGCTGGTGTAGAAGCCGGTGCACTCGAGAACGACGTCGACGTCGAGGTCGCCCCAAGGCAGGTTGTTGGCGTCGGCCTCCTTGTAGATCTTGATCTCCTTGCCGTCAACGGTGATGGAATCCTCGCCAGCAACGACCTCGTGATCGCGAGCGTAGTTGCCCTGCGTGGAGTCGTACTTCAGCAGGTAAGCGAGCATATCGGGAGAGGTGAGGTCGTTGATAGCGACGATCTCGGAGCCCTCATGACCGAACATCTGACGGAAAGCCAGACGACCGATGCGACCGAAGCCGTTAATAGCAACCTTTACTGCCATTGTGTCTCCTTTCGTAAGGCCCCCGCGAGCTACAGCGCCCGCCGTTGAGGCCCACAAACTAACCACTCGCCTAATATACCTTTTTTTTGACTTGAATTTCACGAGAATGCTCGAAATTGAAAATCAAATTTACGTTAAAACGTTTTAAATACTAAAACAGCAGCTAAATCCGTATATAAGTCGATACTTTAATCTACCTGTTTGCTTCAATGAGCTTTTCAAGCCGTAAAACACGATGGTAGAGGGCCGACTTCGACAAGGGAGGGTCAGCCATCTCCCCTAAATCACGCAGCGAAAGATCGGGATAGCGCTCGCGCAGGTCGCAAAAGACCGCCAAGGCATCCGGAAGCGTGTCGCGCAAACCCCGCTGTTCGAGCTCATCGATCAACGCAAGCTGATGCTGGGCGGCACCCGCACTTCTGGTCTGGTTGGCGAGCTCGGCGTTCACGCGACGGTTTACGTCGTTCTTAACCAATTTGACCGCGCGCGCTTCCTCGATCTCGGCAACGCTGCGCTTGGCGCCGATCAGCTTTAGGAGCTGCTCGATCTCCTCGGCGCTCTTAATGTACACGGCATATGACCCCCGCCGTGCATTAACACGAGCATGGACCCCAATCTGCTCCAACAGATCGCAAAGCCCCTTGGCATATTGCTCTCCCTGTACCGCGATCTCCAAATGAAAATCGCCGCGTGGATCGGCCACGAAGCCGCCCGCGATGAGCGCGCCGCGGATATAGGCAAGCCTGCAGCAGGGACGGGCAACGATATGTCGGGGCACGCCGGCGACAAGTCCTCCCCTGCGGTCGAGGATGCCCAGCAGCACCAGAGCCTTATCCAGGTCTGGCTGATCAGGCAAGGTGATGAGGTAGTTTCGAACCTTATGCAATACAGATTTACGGACGGTGAACTCCGTTTTGAGCTTAAGGATGCGATGCGTCAGTGTGATCATCGTGCGCGCGACGGCGCCCGTCTCGGTCGCGACCGTCAAACGATACCGCCCAGAGCCGGTAAGCGAGAGCGTACCGCTCACGCGCGTGAGGGCGGCAAGCGTCGACAAGTCGCAGTATTCACATTCGGGTTCGCAGCGCGCAAGCTCGTCGCGCACCTCAGCGGTAAACGACATGCAGGCCTATGCCTTCGTGTTGGCGCGCGACAGGTCGCGATGGGAAATGCTCACGTGATATTGGGCACCTTCCAAATAACGTGCCGTGGCTTCGGCAATGGCAACGCTGCGGTGCTGGCCGCCTGTACAGCCGATGGCGATAGAAAGCTGCGGCTTGCCCTCCGCGATATAGCCCGGCATCACCGTATCGAGCAGCTGTGTCCAAGCCTTCCAAAACTCCTGCGTCTTGGGATGGTCCAGAACAAAATCGGAGACCTTTTTATCGAGACCGGTCATCGTGCGCATCTCGGGATCGTAGAACGGATTAGGCAGGAAGCGGACATCGATCATAATGTCCGCCTCGACGGGCATGCCGTGCTTAAAGCCAAACGAGAATACGTGGACGTCCATGAGCTGTTGGTCGGACAGCTCGGAAAATGCCATACGTAGCTTGTTGCGCAGCGCAGAGGTGCGCAGACGGCTCGTGTCGATAATCATATCGGCTCGGTCGCGCACGCCCTGCAGCTGCAGGCGCTCGCGCTGAATGGCATCGGCCGTAGTCTCCCCCGGCTTGGCAATGGGATGACGGCGGCGATTTTCGCTGTAGCGACGAATCAGCACCTCGTCAGAAGCCTCCAAGAACACGATGTCGCAGCTCATCTCGCGCTCTTCGAGCGCGGCGACCGCATCGAGCAACTCGTCAA
>URZB01000304.1 GCA_900552295.1 uncultured Collinsella sp. | reverse complement strand
GCCCTCCTCGACACCCTCCCACCCGCTCTCTAACCAAAACCACCACAAAGGGGACAGGCACCTTTGTGGTGGTTTTTCAACCGCAAAGGAAGCAACCATGAAAGCACTCGTCATTAACGGCCCCAACCTCAACATGCTCGGCATTCGCGAGCCAGGCATCTACGGCAGCGACAACTACGATCGCTTAGTGCAGATCTGCCAGGAAGCGGGTGCCGCACAGGGCTTCGACGAGGTCGAGGTCTTCCAGTCCAACCACGAGGGCAGCATCGTCGACAAGATCCAGGAGGCTTACGGCAAGGTCGACGGCATCGTCATCAACCCGGCTGCCTACACGCACACGAGCGTGGCGATCCTCGATGCCCTCAAGGCCGTCGCCATCCCAGCTGTGGAGGTCCACATCAGCGCCGTCGAGACCCGCGAGGACTTCCGCCAGGTGAGCTATGCACGCCTAGCCTGCTTCGCCACCATCACCGGCGAGGGCCTCCAAGGCTACGCCCACGCACTGGAGCTGCTGAAAGAGCATCTCGAAAAGTAGCCTCGCGAGCATATCCATCAACGCGATTCACACGCTAATAATGCCAGTGCCGCCAGCAGCAACCTCGCTACTGGCGGCACTTTATTACTGGCATATAATCATTGCAGTCACACAACGTCTGGAGACGCGCATGTTAAGCATCCATCTGGGAGATTACCCCAGTTCCATCTACGATACCGAGACCTATTTTAGGAACTCATACTTGGACTCATGGTTCGAAGACCCTATGGCCGCACAGATTATTAAAGGCGTGGACGGATCAGAGCTCATCGGTCCCCACAACATCGTAAGCAAACAGCTGGGCTCGATCACCCCACTCGAACTGTCCGGCGGCGTCAAGACGCTGCTGCTGGTTCGCAATCTCCCAAATATGGTGTTCAACGCATCCACCTGCGGAGACAACTGTGCCCGCTGGCTACTCAAGATCGGCAAAGAGCAAGACGTCCTTGTAACCCTATACCACATCATGAAGTTCCCTTGGAAGCGTTTTGAGATTCGCATCGATAACGATGGCCGCATCGTCAGGAACATGCAGGAGTTCGTAGGTGCCACGAATGACTTTTTGGATGTTGATGAGTAATGAAGGGAACGCATACCGTTATCGTAGAGCGTGCAAAGGTCAAATACACACTCACGTTTAAGCGCAATATTTCCTTTATACGCGGCAACAGCGGCACGGGCAAAACGACGCTTATCTCGATGATCCGCGACTATAACGACCGAGGACAGGAAAGCGGCGTCACGCTCAGCTGCGACGTACCTTGCGAAACGCTTTCCGGCAGACGCTGGGAGCGCGAGCTGTCGATCATCGAAGATTCAATCGTCTTTCTAGATGAGGGCAACGAGTTTATCTACTCAAAGGACTTCGCCAAATCCGTAAACGGCTCGTCCAACTATTTTGTTCTGATATCTCGTCGCGAGGCCAACGAGCTCCCCTACAGCGTTGATGAGATCCTGAAGTTAGTCAACACGACGAGTAAAACAATCAATGGCCGCAAGAGCGACAGGCGCTTCTACTCGGTGACCAAGCCGCTATATGACCACACAGCAAGTATGCTGTATCAGGATCTAAATGTTGGATTCGAGGTACCCGACGCCGTAGTTGTCGAGGATAGCAAATCTGGCTATCAATTCTACGACGCTCTTTGCAACCGACTCGGGATCCCCTGCTATACCGCCACCGGCGTAGCAAATCTAAAGCGGACAATTCACGAATGCCCCGAGCAAAACGTTCTTGCCATTGGAGACGGCGCAGCATTTGGTCCCTACATCGAAAAGGTGCTCGGACAGCGCGTTTACAAGAACGTTCGCTTGTTCCTCCCGGAATCATTTGAGTGGACACTTCTGCAATCTGGCCTCATCCCCAACAACGACATTCCAAAAATCCTCAAGGACCCTTCGAGCTATATCGAAAGCCGCGATTACCTGAGCTGGGAGCGATTCTTTGCCGATGTATTGGTCAAATACTCAGCAGACACTCGCTATGCCTACAAAAAGGCAAAGCTCAATGAGCAATACCTGAGGCCGCAGGCGATGAATGCAGTTGCAAACGTCTTACCCGAGTGCCTGAAGGCAGACTAGATACAGCGGGGAGGGCCAAGTTGGTCCTCCCCGCCGCTATTACGCCTTCTTGATCACGTACGCCAATCCGATATCGCAGGCACAGCGTACGATTGACGCGAAGAGCCACGATGCTGGCA
>URZB01000303.1 GCA_900552295.1 uncultured Collinsella sp. | reverse complement strand
GGCAAGCGCCGCGTCCACTAGGTTGTCGACGCAGATTTGCGCGGTTGAGGACTGCGTGGCGATGTTCTCGATATCGCTATCGGGAATCATGCTCGAAAGGCCGTCGGAGCACAGGATCAGACGGTCGCCTTCCTCGATATGCAGAGTGAAGTGGTCGGCATACATAGCGGGGTCCGAGCCCAGCGCGCGGGTGATGACCGAACGGTTGGGGTGGACGCGAGCCTCATCTGCCGTGATCTCGCCGGCGTCCACGAGCTCCTCCACGTAGGAGTGGTCGCGGGTCACGCGGATGAGCGTGCCCTCGTGGAGCAGGTAGGCGCGAGAGTCACCCACGTGGGCGATGGCGAGCGTGTCGTTTTCGATATAGGCGCAAGTGGCTGTGCAACCCATGCCGGGCTTGCCCAGGCCATTCAAGGCAGCCTCGATTACGGCGGCGTTGGCGGCCTCGACGGCTGCCGCCAGGCGTGCGGCGTCGGCAGACTGAGGAGCTGTCTTGGCGATGGTCTCGACAGCGATAGAAGAGGCCACCTCGCCGGCAGCGTGACCACCCATGCCGTCGCATACGCAAAAGAGCGGCGACTGCACCAGGTAGGAATCCTCATTGTGCGGGCGCACGCAGCCAACGTCGGAGCGGGCGCCCCACATGAGTTGCGTGGTGGTGCCGGCATCATAGGTCGAGTCGGTCTCGATGCGCTCCTCGGTTAGGGGTTCAAAGCTCATGGTCGAGCCGGGGTCTTTGAGCTTGGCCTCAACGGCGGCAACGTCGATTTCGGCTGTGTCACCGGGAGAGACGGTGTCGGTCTCGGCGTTTGATTCGGAATCACCGGTGTCCGGGGAGTCGGGCTCCTCGGACACGCGGGCGGTCGACTCGTCATCTTGCGGGCTGACGTCTATAGGCTCGGGCGTCGCAAAGTGCGACGGCGCGGGCGTGTTTTGCGACTGGGCGGCGGGCTCGGCCACGGCATCGGACTCGCTTGCGGGCGCAGGCTGCGGGGTCTTGGGTGCAGGGCTGTCCTCGGGGGATGTCCCCGCCTCGGGCGCCGGCGTAGACGCGGGCGCAACCTCGGATGCCGGGGCTATGGGAAACGCCGGTGCGGCGGGCTCGGGTGCCGCAAACACCGCAGCGCTCTCGTTGATTGCCGCGGCGACGGGCTCTGCAAAGTGAGCCGGCGCCGGGGTTGCTTCGGGCGCTGTGGGCTGTTCCGCAGCATGTGCGCCGATGGGCGCCGCTACGGCATCCTCTTCGTCCTCGTTATCGGCGAGATCCGAAATATCATGCGTTACATGCGAAAGAGGCAGGGAGAACACGGTGTCCTCGGGCTCCACGGGTGCGGAGCCCGCCGGAGCGGCGTGGGCCGGCGCAGCTGTGGCGGCGGCCGGTGCCTCGGTCATAGTTGCGGACTTGTTCTCCTCGTCGATCATCGACGGTTCACCTTCATGACCACGTCGCCAATCTGGACTTCGTCGCCCTCACGCAGCGTCGCGGGCTCCACGAGCTGGCGGCCGTTGACGAGCGTGCCGTTAAGCGAGTTGAGGTCCTCGATGATGAGCGCCGGGCCCTGCAGCGAAAAGCGCGCATGCGAGGCCGAGACGAACGGTTCGTTGATGCAGATGTCCGAAGATGGCGAGCGACCGACGATGACGGGGCCGAGCATGTCTACGTGGATGCCGCGGATACCGCGCGGACCCTTGTCCACATCAATCGTCCAGATAGCCGAGTCGCGGCGCTGCCCGCGCACAAGTCCCACGCCGGTCTTCATGACGGCGAACAGGAAGATATAGAGCAGGGCGACCAGGACAATGCGGCCTGCAAAAAGGACGATATCGATGTTCATAAGCGACTATCCCCTAAATTCAAAGGTGCTCAGGCCAAACGTCAGCAGATCGCCGTTGCGCAGCGGGCAGCGCGTAATGCGGCGGTTGTTGACGAGCGTGCCGTTGGTGGAATTGAGGTCCTCGATCGACCAATCCGAGCCCGTAAAGGTGAGCTGGGCGTGGCGACGCGACACGTTGGGGTCGCGCAGGGCAATGTCGGAAACCGAGCGCTCGCGACCGATAGTCACCTGTGCGGAGGTGATGCTATGGCTTTCGCCGCTCACGACGTCGACGAGCTGGGCGAGCGGGCGCTGCGGGGCGCGAGTGCTCGCCATGTTGGAGGCGATGCCGGCTGCGGCACCTAGGCCCACGGCGGCACCGGTCGCGGCGGCTCCGCCCATGCCGGCAAGCGCGTCGCGCGAGACGGTCCGCGGC
>URZB01000302.1 GCA_900552295.1 uncultured Collinsella sp. | reverse complement strand
CGTCGGCAGCGTCAGATGTGTATAAGAGACAGTTACCTGTATCGAAGGATCTTCTACCGGTGTCTTTAACGGCTTGGGCGAAACCCGCATTCCTTCAGCGGTGAGCGTGGTATCGAATGTGCTGCGTGTCCCGCTGGCTCTGTTGCTTTCGGCTACTCCCCTGAAACTGGACGGCATCTGGTGGGCCGTAACGCTCACCTGCGTGGCTCGCGGGTTGATCATTACCATCTGGAACTTGCTGTACATTCGCAAACACAAAGTGTATGAACATGAAAACAGATCTGCAAAAGACCCGGATCTTGCTGCCGAATCTTAAAGCAACCCAAAAAGGGGTGATCGTTTGCGCACACAACAGGAAATGTTTGACTTGATCCTCGGCGTAGCAGAAAAAGACGAGCGCATTCGTGCCATTGGCTACCTCGACCGTCGCGGCGCCTTCCTCATTTCCAAGTCGAGCGAGCGCGCCTGCGAGTTCTTTGGCATCTCCAAGTACAGCTTCTATAGCTACCTCAATGAGGCCAAGGCGGCGGCCGGCGACAAGTAGGCACTCGCCTGGATTGCCCCTCCCCTTTTGGGCGCGAGTTCTGGAAAGCACGAATCCAAGACCGGGCCGCTTGGGAAGTTCCATATAATCGATGTCATTAGTATTTCGAAAGGATGGGACAGAATGGCGTTAAGCAAGGCATCATGCACCGGTCGCGGATTGATTCCGGCAATTGGTGGACATGTGCACCGCATGTTCGATGAGAGTGAAGACGACCTGTTTTCGCTGAGCCTTGACGACGTGATGGATGATCGCCCGTGGACCGCCGACGAACTCATGGGCGGCGGGGCTCGCCCGTCAAGTCCCAATCCCGCACTTGCGCCTAAGCCCGCATCTGCGCCGACTCCTGCGCAGTCGCCCGTTTCGACGCCCGCGCCTACGCCCGCACCCACTTCGGCGCCCACGCCCGCTCCCCGCCCCGCAAGCGACCCGTCCGAGACGGCGGCATTTCTCGCTGCAGCGACGCAGGGCAAATCGGCCGACAGCACCGTTATGCACAACGCCCAGCAGTTACCTGTTCCTGCGGCACGCAAGCTTCCGGTCACAAGGCTCGATGAGCCCGTTGCCCATCAGGTTGCCCACGATTCCTGGGCTGCAGCCGATCTGGATGAGACCTCTACCGGCATGCCGGCGCTCGATGTTCCAGTTAACCCGCTTTTTGCCGCCAACACGGGCGCCGCGGACTATGAGGGCGGTGCGGCATATTCCGATTATTCCGATGACTATGCTGGCAACGGTCGCATCGAGACAGAGGATTATGGCACCGCATCGAGCGATTATCTCAACGATCCGTACGCTGCCACGCCTGCACCGGAATATGACCCGGAGGCCGCGTCCGCACCGGCGTATACCAAAAGCACGGGCGAAGAGCGCTTCGCCGATTATTACGCCAAGGAAAAGGCGCTGCGTTTCTCGGAATTTCCGCAGGCAGTCAAGGTTGCCTTTATCGCCATTGTCATTGCCCTGCTCGGCGTCATTGCGTTTGAGGGATTCCAGCTGTTCCGCGGCCCCACCCAA
This sequence comes from uncultured Collinsella sp., assembly GCA_900552295.1. Classification (GTDB taxonomy): domain Bacteria; phylum Actinomycetota; class Coriobacteriia; order Coriobacteriales; family Coriobacteriaceae; genus Collinsella. Next base: position 772 of record URZB01000302.1, on the reverse strand, counting down.
GCGGAGTCGGAGACCCAGCAAAAAGAGGACGATAACCAGTACCTGGACATCAACACCCTCAAGGGCGACCCCAACGACGGGGACGACGAGTAGCGAGGGCTGAAGGCGGCCGCAGGATCCCGCATCCAGCACCGGCTTCTAAGTGCTGTTTTGTCATCCAGCTACACTTTTCCGAAGTTTTAAGGTGCCTATTTCGACTCTTTTCCGGATTTTATACTCTGTCCCTCCAGATGCGCTTTACGGTGCAGGCGTTGGAAGAAGGGCCATGTGCCGCTGGCGGCCCACATGTTCTGCAGATCAAGCTGCTCGGAGACGGCTCGCGCGAGCCGTCCAGCTGGAAGCTCTTTGCCGACGGCGCGTGCGTTGCGGACGGATCCGGCGCCTTTGCCCGCGAGTGCTTCTGCGAGGGCGCCGAGGTGTTTCTAGACCTGTGCCGCGACGCCGTACGCGCGACCGAGCTGTACCAGTGGAGCCAGAGGGAGTACGAGCTGTTGAGTGCGGCCCGCAGGATCGTAAGGGTGTAGACGGGCGGACGAGCCATCGACGATTTTGAGCTGGCAAGGGCCGGGAACTAGATTCCCAGCCTTCAACCTAGCACTGCTTTATGAGATCGAGCACCGCAGGAATGTCATCGGCATTCCGAAGCGCAACGTAAGTGGGTAAGCCCGGGCCAAATCCACCCTGCGTACGCTTGTCCTGGCACATGTCCTCTGGATCCGTTAGATCTGTCTCTTATACACATCTCCGAGCCCACGAGACGGAGCTACATCTC
>URZB01000301.1 GCA_900552295.1 uncultured Collinsella sp. | reverse complement strand
GCGAATCGCCGTAGCATGCGCGGCGCCCGTACCGGCATCGAAGAAAGCGCAGACACAGCTGGGACACGGATGGGTCACCTCGCAGGCGAGCGGCCTCAACACGCCCTCAATATAAGCGATAGTCTGTGGAAGATCGAAGTCGAGCTCCGGGATCCTGTGCAAGTCGCGCCGATAGCGACGGAGTTCTTGGAGCTCGGTCATAAAGGTTCCTTTCATAGGTGCGCGCCAGTTGCCATCTTATTGTGCCGCAAGATTGCCGCACCCTTATTTCCAGCATATCCCTGCATTTTTTAAACGTTATATACGAATACTCTTGTTTGGTAAAGTGCAACGTGGTAGGGTCGTTACCACTTGATAGAGGCGCGGGCACGAAGAACCGCGGGCGAGCCGGCAGGCTTTGACCCCGTGGGGAGGCGAAACCCGCCGAACTGGGCTTTTCGGGCACGAACAACCTGGTGGGCCTGCGGGAAACACCCGCAGGACTGTCTGCAGCAATGCGGGAGCGCTATCCGGACATTGAGTCCACGCTATGCGGATTCGATGCGCAGATGGCGCCGTCTGGATAGCGAGGTTTACGGGACATGGCATTGACCCCCAACGAGGCATATGCGGCCAAGCAGCCGTTTGTGGACAAGGAGACGCTCGAGCATATCGTCGAGCAGTTCCCCACGCCGTTTCATCTATATGACGAGGCGGGCATCCGCCGCAACATGCAAGAGGTGCGCGATGCCTTTGCATGGAACCCGGGCTTTAAGGAATACTTTGCCGTCAAGGCAAATCCCAACCCGGCGCTCATCTCCATTCTCAACGAATACGGCTGCGGCTGCGATTGCTCGAGCTATACCGAGCTCATGATCGCCCGCTCGCTGGGCATCACGGGACACGACATCATGTTCTCGTCCAACGACACGCCGGCAGCGGACTTTGAGCTCGCCGACAAATTGGGCGCCATCGTCAACTTTGACGACATCAGCCACATCGAGTTCTTTGAGCGCGTCGCGGGCCCCATCCCCAAGACGGTCAGCTGCCGCTTTAATCCGGGCGGCCTGTTCCAGCTCTCCAACGGCATCATGGATAACCCCGGCGACTCCAAATACGGCATGACCACCGAGCAGCTCTTTGAGGCTTTCCGCATGCTCAAGGCCAAGGGCGCCGAGAATTTTGGCATCCATGCCTTCCTTGCCAGCAACACCGTCACCAACGACTACTACCCCAAGCTCGCGCGCATCCTCTTTGAGCTTGCCGTGCGCCTGGAGCGCGAGACCGGTGCACATGTCGCCTTCATCAATCTGTCCGGCGGCGTCGGCATCCCCTATCTGCCCGAGCAGCAGGCCAACGACATTCACGCCATCGGCGAGGGGGTGCACGCGGCCTACGACGAAATCCTGGTTCCCGCCGGTATGGGCGATGTGGCCATCTGCACCGAGATGGGCCGCTTTATGATGGGGCCCTACGGCTGCCTGGTCACCAAGGCTATCCACGAAAAGCAGATCTACAAGGACTATATCGGTGTCGACGCAAGCGCCGTCGATCTGATCCGTCCTGCCATGTACGGCGCCTACCACCACATTACGGTAATGGGTCAGCCGGGTGGCGACGACAAGACCACAGCGCCCGTCACGGACACCTACGACATCACGGGCAACCTATGCGAGAACAACGACAAGTTCGCCATCGATCGCGAGCTACCGCAGATCGACATGGGCGATGTGCTCGTGATCCACGATACCGGCGCGCATGGCTACTCCATGGGCTACAACTACAACGGACGGCTGCGCTCCGCCGAGGTCCTGCTGCGTCCCGATGGCTCAGCCGACCTCATCCGCCGCGCCGAGCGCCCGGGCGATTATTTTGCCACGCTCGACGTGCTGCCGAGCGGCCGAGAGCTGCTGGCCAAGTCGCGCGCCGAAAGTGCCCGCCGTCGCGCCCAAGACGAGCGCCTGATAGTCGCCGCTCAATGGAACAAACGCATCCAGATCGCGGACGCGAAGGAGAAGAACATGGACATCCGCAATCTCGAGGGCTCAATCGTCGCCCTTGTTACGCCGTTTAAAAAGGACGGCAGCGTCGACTTTGACGCACTCGAGCGCCTTATCGATTTCCACCTGCAAAACGGCACCGACGCCATCCTCACCCTGGGCACCACCGGCGAGAGCGCCACGATGACCGACGACGAGGACAACTCCGTTGTCGCCGCAGTGGTCAAGCAAGTTGCAGGACGCATCCCCGTCATCGCCGGCTCGGGCTCCAACTCCACGCAGACCATGCTCACCAAGTCGCTCACCTACCAGGGCCTGGGCGCCGACGGCCTGCTGCTCATTACCCCCTACTACAA
>URZB01000300.1 GCA_900552295.1 uncultured Collinsella sp. | reverse complement strand
TCCGTCTCCCGGCGGAACTTGCCGGAGCAGATCCGCATGAAGGCCAGCCGGTCCCGGTGGGCCTTGTTCATGTTGGCCTGGATCTTGAAGACGAAGGCGGAAAAATCCTCGGAGAAGACGTCGATCTCTCCCTGGTCGCTGACCCGGGGCAGGGGCGGCGTGGTCATGCGGAGAAAGGCCTCCAGGAAGGGCTCCACGCCGAAATTGGTCAGGGCGGAGCCGAAGAACACCGGGGAAAGCCGGCCGTTCTGTACGCTTTCCAAATCAAACTCATAGCCTGCGCCGTCCAAAAGTTCTACGTCGTCGCGCAGAGTCTGATAGAGGTTTTCGCCCAGCGTATTTTCAAGCGAAGAATCGGAAAGATCTACTTCGGTAGCCGTGGCTTCGCGCGCGTTTCCGTTGCCAGTAAAGGTGATGATCGAGGAATGCTCGCGATCGTACACACCCTTGAAATCGATACCGGAACCGATCGGCCAGTTCATGGGATACGTATTGATACCCAGGACGTTCTCGATCTCTTCCATGAGCTCAAACGGATCGCGAGCCTCGTGGTCGAGCTTGTTCACAAAGGTAAAGATGGGAATGTGGCGCAGCGTACAGACCTTAAAGAGCTTTTTGGTCTGGGCCTCAACGCCCTTGGCGCCGTCGATGACCATAACAGCAGCGTCGGCGGCCATAAGGGTACGGTAAGTATCCTCCGAGAAGTCCTGGTGGCCGGGGGTATCGAGGATGTTGACGCAGGCGCCGTTGTAGGTAAACTGCAGCACCGAGGAGGTGACGGAGATGCCGCGCTCCTTCTCGATGTCCATCCAGTCCGAGACGGCGTGCTTGGCCGAGCTCTTGCCCTTGACCGAGCCAGCAGTCTGGATGCTGCCGGTATAGAGCAGCAGCTTCTCGGTAAGCGTGGTCTTACCGGCGTCCGGGTGGCTGATGATCGCGAATGTGCGGCGCGACGAGATTTCATCCGACAGGCTTGCCATGCGGATCCTTTCTTGCATTGAGTGCATTACGTCGATGTAACCGCCCTATTGTAGCCGCGAAATCCCGCTCTAGGGCACCTATCAGGACAAATTCATCAGTTGGGGCCTGGGCAACCGGCCCAATCCGCATTTGCCTCTTGCAGAACTGTGCATAGTGTATATATACTGTGCTTACCGGTTATATACACGTGTAGCCCAACAGCTAAGGAGCCGCTGTGGACATCATCCTATCCAATTCGAGCGACAAGCCCATCTACGAGCAGATAACCTCACAAGTCAAAGCTCAGATCTTATCGGGCACGCTCGCTGCGGGCGCCAAACTCCCGAGTATCCGTGCGCTCGCCAGCGACCTTGGCGTGAGCGTCATCACCACCAAGCGCGCCTACGCCGACCTGGAGCAGCTCGGGTTTATCTGCACCGTGCAGGGCAAGGCTGTTTTGTCGCCGAGGGCAACCAGGAGCTTTTGCGCGAAAACCAGCTCTGTCATATCGAAGAGCTGCTTGCGAAAGCGGCAAGCCAAGCCGAAGCCTTGGGCGTCACGCGCGACAAACTGCACGAGATGCTCGACCTGGTAGCCCCCGAAACCATGCAGTAGCCATCTGCAAGAAAGGCTATACCATGCAAAACTTGCTTGAACTCAAAGGCATCTCACGCACTGTAAGCGACCGCTTTTCACTGCGCAACGTCACGCTTGCCGTGGAGCCTGGCCAGATCGTCGGCTTTGTTGGTGCCAACGGTGCTGGCAAAACAACGGCGATTCGAGCTGCTCTCGGGCTTATAAAGCTCGATGCCGGCGAAGTGCACCTGTTTGGGCAGCGCTGTGGCGCCGACGCGCCCGGTGAAGCGCAGCGTTGTCTGCGCACTCGTGTCGGCCTCGTGCTAGACACGTGTCCTTTCCCTTCTAATATGAGAAAGCCATTGTCAATAGGCATGTTTGTTCGAGCCCGGTTTTAAACCGGGCTTTTTCGTTTCCCGTTGGGAGGGCCCGCGCACGCTGCACGTTTAGTCGACGCTTGCCTGGCAAGCTAATATCCGCGGGCTCTTGCGGGCGCGCTGCCGGCGGTCAGCCCGGTATGTCCGCGCACCCCACCGCATTTCGATTCTCCGTCCGGCGCGCTCGTCCGAAACCAGTCTTGTTCACGGGCGCGGCCCTTGGGCTGCCCAAAAAGGGCTCGTGAACGCGCGCCGGCGATGCGTCGAGGCGCGGGCCCTCCCGGCGGGAGGCTTGTTGTCCGACGGGGTCAGCCGAGGGTCCCCTCCGCCCGGCGCCCGATCTCCCAGACCCAGCAGGCGAGCTCGCGCGCGACGGCGGCGTTTGCCTTGCACGAGCTCTTGCCCGCCGCCGCCAGCGCCTCGCGGCGGCGGCAG
>URZB01000299.1 GCA_900552295.1 uncultured Collinsella sp. | reverse complement strand
CCTTATCGTCGGCAGCGTCAGATGTGTATAAGAGACAGGCCGTTCGGTAGAACGGCGGAACCTACACAGCCTGCGCCAGCTTCTCGGCTCGCTCGGCGGCGGCGAGCGCCTCGATCACGGTGCCGAGCTGGTCGCCCAGAAGAACGCCGTTGTAGGTGGAGTTGAAGCCGATGCGGTGATCGGTCACGCGGTCCTGGGGCTGGTTGTAGGTACGGATCTTCTCGGAACGGTTGCCGTGGCCGATCTGGCTTTGGCGCTCGGCACCAAGCTCTGCCTGCTGCTTCTCGAGCTCCATCTCGTACAGACGGGCGCGCAGCATCTGCATGCAGACCTCGCGGTTCTGGATCTGGGAGCGCTGCTCCTGCGACTGCACCACGGTGTTGGTGGGCAGGTGGGTGATACGCACGGCGGAGTAGGTGGTGTTAACGCACTGACCGCCAGGGCCCGAAGCGCAGTAAGTATCGATGCGCAGGTCGGACTGGTTGATCTGGACGTCAATCTCCTCGGCCTCGGGAAGCACGGCGACGGTTGCCGTGGAGGTCTGGATGCGGCCCTGGGACTCGGTCTTGGGAACGCGCTGGACGCGGTGCACGCCGGACTCGAACTTCATGACGGAGTAGACGCGGTCGCCCTCGACCTTGAACTCGATGGACTTAAAGCCGCCGGCCTCGCTGGGGCTGGAATCGAGCACGGTGGTCTTCCAGCCGCGCGACTCGCAGAAGCGCTGGTACATCTTGTACAGGTCGCCGGCGAAGATGGCCGCCTCGTCGCCACCGGCGGCGGAGCGGATCTCGACGATGGTGTTCTTGTCGTCGTTGGGGTCGCTCGGGATGAGCATGTACTTAATGTCTTCCTCGAGCTGGGGAAGCTTGGCCTCGTTTTCGGAGATGTCCATCTGGAGCATCTCCTTCTCATCGGCATCGGTGGTATCGTGGAGCATTTCCTTGGCAGCCTCGATGTCATCGAGCGCGCCGATGTACTCGCGCGAGGCAGCGATGAGGTCGGACTGGTGCGCGTACTCCTTGTTGAGACGCGTGAACTCCTTAATATCGGAGGCGACGGCCGGGTCGGAGAGCTTCTTCTCGAGCTCCTCGTAGGCCTTGATGATCTTTTCGAGCTTGTCGCGCATGGCAGGACTCCTTTATATGCGTGAAGGTGAAAATCGGCAGAATTGATGGGGCGCATGGCGCCACTGCGGGGGTAAGCCCAGCTAGAACATGTCGATCCTCAGATACATGCGCATCCCTTCGCGTATGGGGTACATAGTTGCGGTCTAACCCATACATGATAGCGTGCGCAGGCAAACCTGCATATAACCCGCACGGAATGAGTGGACGTAGCCGTTGGGGACGCTCCTTAACGACTAGTCGTTTAAGAACGCCCAACGGCTAACAAAGGGACTGTCGCTTTGTCACATTCTAGAGCGTTTGAAGCAGAGCGATGAAAAAGCGGATACCCTGGAGGTAGGCGCGGCGGGTGATGCGCTCGTTGGTGCCGTGGACGCCGCGATCGCACTCGTCGTCATCAACCACAAAGGCCGAGAAGCGAATGCACTCAGGGCAAATGCGCTGGTAGTTGGCAGCGTCGGTCGCACCGATCACGGTCGAGGGCACAATTGCCACTGGCTCGAATGATCCATTTTCCTCCGTCCCCTTTGGATCACGGAAATAGCGGGCGGCGATGGAGCGAACCGCCTCGAGGCCGGGGCCACCGATGCGCAGGGACGGCGAGGGTTCGGAGCTGCCGGGGCCTAGCTCCACTTCGACACGACCGGCAAGGTCCGCCCCGGCAACCGCCTCACGGCAGCGCGCCACAACGTCGGCCACGCTCGTGCCCTCGAGCATGCGGAAGTTGATGTTGGCCCACATATCCTGCGGCATTACGTTGGCGCCGGTGCTGCCACCCTCGATCTGCGTGGGTGCGCAGGTGGTCGTCACCAGCGGATAGAGCTTCTTGCTGGCGAGGCAATCGCGGACAATGGCGCCCCCGTTGGCGGCAATTTCATCCGCCGTGTAGAGCCCCAGCTCGACGAGCTGGGCGGCAAGCAAGTCGGTCACGCGCGTCGGCCACTCGATATCGCAGATTGCGGTGATGGCACGGCTGAGCACCTCGAGCGACGTGCCGCCGTAGGGGTTAGAAGAATGTCCACCCTCACTCTTCGTCTTGAGCACGATATCGGCATAGCCCTTCTCCGCGAGGTCGGCGTGCATGAGCCAACCCTCGCCCGCGCTGTACTCGGCATCCGAAACGATGCGGTAGTCGCCCTCGTCGATCAGGAACTCGAGCTCAACACCGCGCTCCTCGAGCGCGCGGCCGATGGCGCCTGCACCGTACTGCGTTGTCTCCTCGTCCTGGC
>URZB01000298.1 GCA_900552295.1 uncultured Collinsella sp. | reverse complement strand
CTTATCGTCGGCAGCGTCAGATGTGTATAAGAGACAGGTGCGCATGCCAGCGCTGCTGGCGTACGGCTTTGCGTCGGGCCTGCTCTATGGCGTCGTGATCAACGCGTATGACATCATTGGATTTGTACGGCCGCTTACTTGGGCGGGTACCGTGGCACGTCTTGCCACGGCGGTGCCGTTCGATATCACGCACGGCCTTGCGACCTGCGTGTTTTTGGCCGCCTTGTACAAGCCTTGGTGCCGTCGCATTAACCGTGTCGTCGTGAAATACGGACTGTAGGGCATTTCGCGTTCCCACACGAACTTGCGGTGGAATAGTTCTCGTTTTTGGCTATTTGCTGCCCAAACAGGAACTACTCCACCGCAACTTATAGGGGGAGAGGGGTCACATGATCTGTTTTCCTCTGTCCCCCAGGAATTGCTTGGCGCTAGAGCTCTAGCGTGAGGGTGACGGGGCAGTGGTCGCTGCCGAAGATATCGCCGCGGATGCCGGCGTCGCGCACGTTGCCGGCGATTGCGTCGCTCACCAGGAAGTAATCGATGCGCCAGCCGGCGTTGTTCTTGCGGGCATTAAAGCGATAGCTCCACCAGCTGTAGACACCCTCGACGTCGGGGTTTGCCGCGCGCCAGGTATCGGTAAAACCGGCGTCGAGCAGCTCGGTAAACTTACCACGCTCTTCGTCCGAAAAGCCTGCGTTGCCGCGGTTGGACTTGGGGTTCTTAAGGTCGATCTCTTCGTGCGCTACGTTAAAGTCGCCGCAGGTCACCACGGGCTTGCCGGTCTCGCGCTCAAGCGCGCTCAAAAAGCCGCGATAGGCATCGTCCCAGGCCATGCGCACATCGATGCGCGCGAGCTCGTTTTGGGCGTTGGGCGTATAGACATCCACAAACCAGAACTTGTCGAACTCCAACGCGCAGACGCGGCCCTCGGTTGCGGCTTGGGCGACGAGCTCGGCCGCCTCGCCCTCGCCGGCGTAGGGTAACAGCGCGTCGGCGTGCAGCACGCGCAGCGGTTCCTGGCGGCTAAAGACCGCAGTGCCCGAATAGCCTTTACGCTCGGCGTAGCTCCAGGTTTGGCGATAGCCGGGCAGGTCAATATCAACCTGGCCTTCTTGCAACTTGGTCTCTTGCAACGCCAGGATATCGACGTCGAGTTCTTGCGCGATCTGGATAAAGCTCGGGTCCTTTTTGAGCACGGCGCGCAGGCCGTTGACGTTCCACGAGGCGAAAGTGTAAGTCTGAGGCATGGTGTCCTTTCGACGGGGTTGGCAGGCTTAAGATTAGCGCAACAGGGGCGGTGGTGGGCACCGCGCGTGCTGACCCAAAGGCCGCATGCTGGGACATCGCCCGACGCTGCCCGACCAACAAGGACGGAGGACTCATATGACGCAGGCGATAACGGACTCCAAACAGGCCTCCGCCGCGCTGGCGGAGCTGTTCGGCACCCACAAGCGCGTGGTCTTCTTTGGCGGCGCGGGCGTTTCCACGGCGAGTGGCATCCCCGATTTCCGCAGCGTGGACGGCCTATATCACCAGCAGTTTGCCTATCCGCCCGAGACCATGCTCTCGCATAGCTTTTACGAGGCGCATCCGGCCGAGTTCTTCGACTTTTACCGCACCAAGATGATCGCGCTTAACGCTAAGCCCAACCGCTGCCACACCAAGCTGGCCGAGTTGGAGCGCGCCGGTAAGCTTGATGCCGTGGTGACGCAAAATATCGACGGTCTGCATCAGATGGCTGGCTCACAGCGCGTGTTCGAGCTGCACGGATCGGTCCATCGCAACATTTGCCAGTCGTGCGGCGCGGTCTATAGCGCCGAGTGGATTTGCTCGCGCGAGCACGAGGACGCCGCGGGCGTGCCCGTGTGTCCTGCGTGCGGCGGGCGCATTAAGCCCGATGTGGTGCTCTACGAGGAGCCGCTCGACGAGCGCGTGCTGACCGGCGCCGTCGCCGCCATTGCCGCGGCCGATGTCCTCATCGTGGGCGGGACCTCGCTCGTGGTGTATCCGGCGGCGGGCCTTACGCGCTACTTTACCGGCGATACCCTGGCCATTTGCAATCTCGCTCCCACCGATCAGGATGCAAATGCCGACCTGCTGATTTCTTGCGACATCGCGGCCGCGTTTGCGTTCTAGCCCGTGTGCGCGGATACAATAGAAAAACTGATTGCAAAGCGACCCCACCGCCTGCGCCCGAGCGCGGTGGCGCGGGCATTTTAGGAGGATGTTCATGGCGAACGATAGCAAGACATGGCGGTGCGGAAAGTATGAGCTCAGCTTTGACCGCCCGCGCATCATGGGCGTCCTCAACGTGACGCCCGATTCGTTTAGCGACGGTGGGGAGCTGTCTCTTATACACATC
>URZB01000297.1 GCA_900552295.1 uncultured Collinsella sp. | reverse complement strand
GGCAGCGCAGATGTGTATAAGAGACAGCGATGTTGAAGATGCCCATGTCGGACCAACCGTGCTCGTCGTCGCCGATCAGCAGGCGCGTGGGGTTGGCAGAAAGCGTGGTCTTGCCCGTGCCGGACAGGCCAAAGAACACGGCAGTCTCGTGCGTGACGGGATCCATGCTGGCCGAGCAGTGCATGGGCAGCACGTCATCCTCGACGGGCAGCAGATAGTTCATGACGCTAAAGATCGACTTTTTAATCTCGCCGGAGTAGCCGGTGCCGGCGACCAAAATCACGCGCTCCTGGAAGTTGATGACCACGGCGGCGCTGGAGTTGAGGCCCTTGATGGCAGGATCGCACTGGTAACCGGGCGCTGCGAGCACGCAGAAGTCGGGCTCGCCGGTGCGCGCGATTTCGCGGGCGAGCGGACGGGCGAGCATTTGCTTAATGAAGAGTGCCTGGCTGGCACGCTCGCAGGCAACAAGCAGGCGACGCGTGTGGTTGCGGTCAGCGCCCGCCATGCCGCGCGTGACGAACACGTCGCGCTCGTTGAGATAGTCGACGATGCCGGCCTTGATGGCCTCATAGCTCTCGACGGACAGTGGGCGGTTGACCGCACCCCAGGCGATCTTGTCGTGAACATCGGGGGTGTCAACGATAAAACGATCGTTGGGCGAACGACCAGTGCGCTCCCCCGTCTCGATCACGAGCGCGCCATTAGAAGCCATACGGCCCTCTTTGCGACGAATAGCGTGCTCGACAAGCTCTGCCGCCGGCAGGTCCACCAGCAGACGGGGTTGATTCTCGGCGGGATCTTCAACGAGCGTAATACCAAAGTTGGACAGAACTTCTGCAGGGGTAACACCAGGCATGGGGCCTCCTTTAAAAACGCGACACGTTGACGCGACGCGCACTTTACTCACGTAAAGCCTGTTGTACCCGATATGCAAAAACGTTTTTGCGGCAAGGGCGGCAAGCCCGCCCAACGGTCAAAAATCGCAGGCAAGCGGCCTAGTCATTGGGGACGCTTTTAAACGACTAGTCATTGGGGACACTCTTGATCTTGAACAGGCAACATTCAAGGAATGTCCCCGGATGCCGGCATTAGGGACGTTCCCAAAGTGCCGGCACATAAGGAACGTCCCTAAGTGCCGACTACAGCGGCAGGCCTTGGCCAAGCATGGCTATGGCGCTCATCAGGACCAGCATGCCGGCAGCGTAGGGCAGCACCGCGCCCAGGAGTTCGGCATCCTTACCGCGCACGTGCACGGCGGCAAGACCAATGGCGAGGGTCTGCGGCGAGATCATCTTACCGGCGGCGACGCCCAGGGCGTTCAATGCGACCATCCAGTAGTCGCTCACACCCAGCGCAGTGGCGGCCTGGCTCTGAATGGGACCAAACAGCATGCCCGAGGACGTACCCGAGCCGGTCACGAACGCACCGACTGCGCCGATCCACGGAGCCAGAATCGGGTAGAGACCGCCGGCGACCGCAATGCAAAACGCACTGATCGACGAAATCATGCCGGCATAGCCCATCACCTTGGCGCAGCCCAGTACCGAAAGCATCGTGATCACCGTCGGCGTCATCTGCTTCACAGTCGCGGCCAGCACCTCGCCCATCATGCGCGGCGAAGCGCCCTGAATGGCACCGCCGACAAACGCCGCCAGGAAAATCCAGACGCCTGGCGTGTTGATCCACGAAAACGTAAGCATACCGGGATTCTCACCGCAATACACCTGCACATGGCTCGCAAACGGCGCGAGCGCAGCATGTACAGCGGGCACCAGATTAGACGTGCCCAGCAGCAACACAAAGATCAGGATGAAGCACGACCAAGCCGAAAGCGCCGACTTAACGGTGAGCTTCTCCCCCGCCTCGATATTCATGTGAAAGCGTGCGTCCAGATGCCCCGACTTCTCGGCACGCATGGCAAGCGCAGCTGTCAGCGCGAGCGAAACGATGGATCCTACGACCACGGCCAGCTCGGGGCCCACAAACATGGCAACGACCAGAGCCGCGCCGACAAACGAAACGCCGGAGAGCAACGCCACGCCGGCAACACCGTGCAGACGCTCGCCCACACTCGCGGCATTGCCCTGGTCATCGGCAACACGGCCCGCAACCAGCACAATAAATAGCGGCATCACCACAAAGAACGGTGCGAGCTGCACCAGCTGAACGGTCGCTAGGTGAAGGGAATCCAAACCCACCAGGTCGGCAACGGACACCGTGGGGATGCCGATGGAGCCGTAGGGCGTGGGCACGCCGTTGGCCAGCAGGCAGATGAGCACGGCAGGCACGGCCTCAAAGCCCAGGCCCGCGAGCATGCCGGCGGGAATGGCGACAGCGGTACCGAAGCCGGCCATGCCCTCCAT
>URZB01000296.1 GCA_900552295.1 uncultured Collinsella sp. | reverse complement strand
AGCGTCAGATGTGTATAAGAGACAGGACCATGATGGAACAGAGAGTTGCAATCACCGGTATCGGTGCCGTGTCGCCGCTCGGCAACACCGCGCTTGCCACCTGGGCGGCCATGTGCGCCGGCACGTGCGGCATCGGCCCGATCACGCACTTCGATACCGATGCGTTTGCCGTCAAGGTGGCAGCCGAGGTCAAGGGCTTTGACGGCAACGAGTACTTTGGCAAGCGTGACGCCAAGCATCTCGACCCCTGCGTTCAGTTTGCGATGGCGGCTTCGGACGAAGCCATGCACGATGCGGGCTTTGATGTCGAAGGCGCCATCGATCGCGAGCGCCTGGGCGTCTACGTGGGCTCGGGCGTGGGCGGCATGACGACGCTCGTCGACAACGTCCATACGATTGCCGAACGCGGGCCCCGCCGCGCATCGCCCTATATGATCGCGATGATGATCCCCAACATGGCATCGGGCAATATCGCAATCCGCCACAAGGCAAAGGGCCCGACCCTGCCCGTGGTGACCGCGTGCGCAACCTCGGCCCATGCGGTGGGCGAGGCGTTCCGCGCCATCAAGCACGGCTATGCCGACGCGATCCTCGCGGGCGGCGCCGAGGCCGCAATTATCCCCGATGCCGTTGCGGGCTTTACGTCCTGCCGCGCATTGACCACCAACCCCGATTCCGCGACGGCCTGCCGTCCGTTCGATGCAGACCGCGATGGCTTTGTGATGGGCGAGGGCGCCTGTGTGCTCGTGCTCGAGAGCATGGAACATGCGCAGGCGCGCGGTGCGCACATTTATGCTGAGGTCGTGGGCTACGGCAACACCGATGATGCCTATCACATCACGAGCCCTGATCCCGAGGCTGCCGGCATTGCCCGCGCGATATCGCTGGCGGTGACCGAAGGCGACGTCAAGCCTTCCGAGGGTCTCTACATCAATGCCCACGGCACATCGACCAAGCTCAACGATTCGTCCGAGACGGCGGGCATTAAGCGTGCGCTCGGCGAGGACGCGGCGCGCGCCGCGCACGTCTCGTCGACTAAGTCGATGACCGGCCACATGATCGGTGCCACGGGCGCCATCGAGGTCATGGCCTGCGCCATGGCGCTCGAGCAGGGCGTGGTGCCGCCGACCATTAACTACCACACGCCCGATCCCGCCTGCGATCTTGACTACACGCCCAATCGCGCGGTTCGCGCCGACCTTACCTGGGCGCTTTCGACCAACCTGGGCTTTGGCGGACACAACGCCGCCATCGCGCTGCGTAGATATACGAGGAGCTAGAGCATGGATTCCAAAAGACTTGCCGAGATAGCCGATGTTATGGAGGACCGCGGCCTCACGCGCGTACGCGTTGAGGAGCCCGATGGCACCGCGGTCGAACTCGAGCGCGCGAGCGCCGCGCAGCCGGTTGCCGTGCCCATGCCTATGCCGAGCGCTATGGCCGCTCCAGTTGCAGCTCCCACAGTCGCGCCTGCCGCACCGGAGCCCGCCGCGCAGACACCTGCCGCCGCACAGGAGCCCAAGGGCACCGAGGTGACCGCTCCCATGGTCGGCGTTTTCTATGCTGCCCCGGCGCCGGGCGACGAACCGTTTGTGCACGTGGGCTCCAAGGTCAAGGCTGGCGAGACCCTTTGCATCATCGAGGCCATGAAGGTTCTCAACGAGGTGACGGCCGAGGCAGACGGTGAGGTGCTCGAGATCTGCGTGGCCGACGGCGACCTCGTGGAGTTTGGCAGCTGTCTCATGAGGATCGGATAGGTGATATCCATGAACAAAGAAGAGCTCAAGAAGCTGTTACCGCATCGCGAGCCGATGCTTTTGCTCGACGAGGCCGAGCTGGTGGGCGACGAGGCCCACGGCAAGATCACGATCACGGGCGACGAGTACTTTTTGCAGGGGCATTTTCCGGGAAACCCGGTCGTCCCCGGCGTGATTCAGTGCGAGATGCTCGCCCAGAACTGCTGCGTGCTGCTGATGGGCGATGAGGAGGCGCGCGGCGCGACGCCGTTCTATACGAGCCTCGATAAGGTGCGCTTTAAGCGTCCGGTGCGCCCGGGCGACACGGTTGATCTGGTGTGCACCATCACGCGTGCGCGCGGGCCGTTCCGCTTTGCGACGGGTACTGCGAGCGTCAACGGTGAGGTTTGCTGCCGCGCCGATATGTCCTTTGCACTCATGCACGAAAGTTAAGGAAGGCTTCATGTTCGACAAAGTGCTCATTGCCAACCGTGGCGAAGTCGCGGTCCGTGTTATCCGCGCGTGCCGCGATATGGGCATCAAGACCGTCGCCGTCTATTCCACGGCCGATGCGGACGCGCTGCACGTGCAGCTTGCCGACGAGGCATATTGCATCGGTGGCCCGCGTGTGGGAGTACC
>URZB01000295.1 GCA_900552295.1 uncultured Collinsella sp. | reverse complement strand
CCAACAAGAACTCCATCAAGATCATCGGCGACCACACCGACAAGTACGTCCAGGCCTACTTCCAGTACGACTCCAAGAAGACCGGCGGAGTCACCGTCTCGCACCTGCGCTTTGGTGATTCCCCGATCCGCTCGCCGTACTACGTGACCAAGGCCGACTTTGTCGCCTGCCACAACCCCAGCTACATCGTCAAGGGCTTCAAGATGGTCCGCGACGTCAAGCCGGGCGGCACCTTCCTGGTCAACTGCCAGTGGAGCGACGAGGAGTTCGCCGAGCACATGCCCGCCGTGGCCAAGCGCTACATCGCGAACAACAACGTCAACGTCTACCTGATCGACGCTATCGACCTGGCCGCCAAGGTCGGCATGGGCAAGCGCACCAACACGGTGCTCCAGTCCGCCTTCTTCGCGCTGGCCAAGGTCCTGCCCGCCGAGGACGCCCTGCAGTACATGAAGGACGCGGCTACCAAGTCCTACATGAAGAAGGGCCAGGCCATCGTCGACGCCAACCATAAGGCCATCGATGCCGGCGCTACCGCCTTCCGTAA
Organism: uncultured Collinsella sp.; assembly: GCA_900552295.1. GTDB lineage: Bacteria > Actinomycetota > Coriobacteriia > Coriobacteriales > Coriobacteriaceae > Collinsella. The sequence goes on along the minus strand of URZB01000295.1, from coordinate 1,841 downwards.
GTTCGAGGTTCCGGCCGACTGGGCAACTGCCGAGGATGCCGCTCCCGTCGAGCTCTCCGAGGAGACCAAGTCCGCCATTGCCCAGCAGGTCAAGAACCTGCTCGAGCCCATCGATCGCATGGATGGCGACAGCCTGCCCGTTTCCGCCTTCGTCGGTTGCGCCGACGGCCAGTTTGAGCTGGGTGCCTCCGCATACGAGAAGCGCGGCGTCGCCGTCGTCGTTCCCCACTGGGACGAGACCAAGTGCATCCAGTGCAACCAGTGCGCCTATGTGTGCCCGCATGCCACCATCCGTCCGTTCGCGATGACCGAGGACGAGGCTGCCGCCGCGCCCGAGGCTACCCGCACGCTCGACGCCATGGGCCCCAAGGCCAAGGGCATGAAGTTCACCATGGCCGTGTCCCCGCTCGACTGCATGGGCTGCACCAACTGCGTCAAGGTCTGCCCCAAGGGTGCTCTCGAGATGGTTCCCACCGAGCAGGAGATGGACCAGCAGCCCGTTTGGGACTATATGGTCGAGAACGTCTCCGAGAAGAAGGAGCTCATCGCGGCCAACGTCAAGGGCAGCCAGTTTAAGCAGCCCTACCTGGAGTTCTCCGGCTCCTGCGCCGGCTGCGCCGAGACCGCCTATGCACGTCTGGTGACCCAGGTCGCCGGCGACCGCATGTTCATCTCCAACGCCACCGGCTGCTCCTCCATTTGGGGCAACCCCGCTGCCACCGCTCCTTACTGCAAGGACAAGGACGGTCACGGCCCGGCGTGGAACAACTCCCTGTTCGAGGACAATGCCGAGCACGGTCTGGGCATGGCCGTCGGTTACGAGGCCGTCCAGAAGAAGCTGATCGCCGCTACCCAGGACATCATCGCTGCCGATGGTCCGTCCGATGAGCTCAAGGCTGCCGGCCAGGCTTGGATCGACTCTGTCAACGACGCTGAGGCCTCCAAGACCGCTGCCGCTGCCTACGTTGCCGAGCTCGAGAAGTGCGGCTGCGACGCTTCCAAGGCGATCCTCGCCGACAAGGCTTACCTCACCAAGAAGTCCTTCTGGATCTTCGGCGGCGACGGCTGGGCCTACGACATCGGCTTCGGTGGCCTGGACCACGTCCTGGCTTCCGGCCACAACGTCAACGTCTTCGTCTTCGACACCGAGGTTTACTCCAACACCGGTGGTCAGGCCTCTAAGGCCTCGAACCTGGGCCAGGTCGCTCAGTTCGCCGCTGCCGGTAAGGTGACCAAGAAGAAGTCTCTGGCCGAGATTGCCATGAGCTATGGCTACGTCTACGTGGCGCAGGTCGCCATGGGCGCCAACCCGGCTCAGACCCTCAAGGCCATTCACGAGGCCGAGGCCTACGACGGCCCGTCCCTCATCATCGGCTACAGCCCCTGCGAGATGCACTCCATCAAGAAGGGCGGCATGCAGAACTGCCAGGCCGAGATGAAGAAGGCTGTCGAGTGCGGTTACTGGAACCTCTTCCGCTTCAACCCCGAGGCTGCTGCCGGCAAGAAGTTCTCGCTCGATTCCAAGGAGCCCGCGGGCGGTTATCAGGAGTTCCTGATGAACGAGGCCCGTTACGCTTCGCTGACGCGTTCCTTCCCCGAGCGCGCCGAGGAGCTCTTCAAGGAGAACGAGCAGGCCGCTATGGACCGCTATGCTCACCTGCTGAAGCTCAAGACGGTGTACAACGAGGCCTAGGTCTCTCACCGCAGGATCTGAGGGCTGACCTTCGCGGACGTCCTCGGACATGAAAGAACCCCCGCTGCGCACTACGTGCGGCGGGGGTTCTTTCGTCCTGACGCTCCTATTTGGCAAGGTGTTTTTTAGAATCCATTTTGCGCTCGGC
>URZB01000294.1 GCA_900552295.1 uncultured Collinsella sp. | reverse complement strand
GCTTCCCAAATGAGCGGATCATCGTCTTGCGGCTCGGCGACTCCGGTGCGGACAATGCCGCCGCCACCCGCCATGGACATGGAAGCGGGCGCCACGGCAGACAGAATCTCCTCGTGGTAGTCAGGCTCACTCTGCGACTTGACGAACTCGACAATCTCGTTGATTTCGTCGTCCGAGACAAAGCAGCCCTGGATACGGCGAGGCTTGCCCCAGTCGACCTTGGAGAACAGCATGTCGCCCAAACCGGTGAGCTTTTCGGCACCCATCTGGTCGATGATGACGCGCGAGTCGATGCCCGTGGCGACATTAAAGGCGATGCGGTTGGTGATGTTGGCCTTGATAAGGCCCGTCACTACGTTGGAACTGGGGCGCTGCGTGGCCACGATAAGATGAATGCCGGCGGCACGGCCCAGCTGCGCAATACGCACAATCGAGGCCTCGACATCCTTACCGGCAACCATCATCAGGTCCGAGAGCTCGTCAATGATGATGACCAGGTAGGGCATCTTTTGCGGCGGGTTGTCGTAATGCTCAAACTCGCCGGCGGCCTGCTTTTCGTTGTAGGTCGAGATCTTACGCACGTTGAGACGCTCGAAGACCTTCAGGCGACGCTCCATCTCGGACACGGCCCATTGCAGAGCGCTCGCGGCCTGCTTGGGCTCGGTCACCACGGGCACATAGAGATGCGGCAAACCGTTATAGCCCGCAAGCTCGACGCGCTTGGGGTCGACCATGATCAGGCGAACGTCCTCGGGAAGCGCGCGCATGAGCAGGGTCGTGATGATGGAGTTGATCATCACCGACTTACCAGAACCGGTCGTGCCGGCGATCAGCAGGTGGGGCATCTTGGCAAGGTCGGCGACGACCGGCGTGCCCTCGGCATCTCGACCGATGGCCAGCTCGAGCGGACCGCCCTTCACATAGGGAAGCACGTCGCCCAGGTTGACGTTCTGGCGCTTGCGATTGGGGATCTCGATACCCACAAGCGAGGTACCGGGGATCGGGGCAAAGATGCGCACCGACTGAGCAGCGAGCGAAAGCGCGATATCGTCCTCGAGGCTCGAAATCTTGCTCACGCGCTCGCCCTCGCCAGGTTGCAGCTTAAAGGTCGTCACCGTGGGGCCGGCGATCCAGCCGACCACGCGGGCACTGCGGCCAAACTCAAGCAAGGTGGATTGCAGTGACTCGGCAGTCTGTTCCAGCTCCTTGTCAGATGACGCGGAGGACGCCGACTGCGGGTTGGCGTGCAGGATCTCGAGCGGCGGAAGCTTGAAGCCGTCCTCTTCTTCGCCCTCGTTATCCGCGGGGGCATTGACCGCTCCCCCATCGCTAGGAGTAGGCGCCTCGGCAGCGCCCGCGACAGCCGTATCGGCAACCTTGGGATGCTTCAAGAAGTCGGGAATCTGAGGTGTTGCCGAGACAGGATTCACGGCAAACGGCGGCTCGGACTCGTCGATCTTATCGGGGTCGTCTTCCATCGAAAGCTGACCGGTTACCTGGTCGCGCTTTGCATGGCGACGCGGCAGCAAAGTTGTCTTTGCGGTCTCAATCGGAGCCTCGTCGTCCTCGTCATCGCCCTCGGTGAGCTCAATCTCGCTATCGGACCAAGACGGGTCAGGCTCACTCGTATTGAGATTAGGCGCAGCCTTGCCCTTCTTGGCATGGCGGCGCGGCAACAGCGTCGTCTTAGCGCGCTCAGCTTCCACGGCATCGGACACGTCGACAAACGGATTCTCGTCCTCGTCGTCATTGTCCAAAACCGGGTCCACATCGTTGCCCATAACCGTGGTCACGGCAGCATCGGAGCCCTTTTGACGAAGAATGCTCAGGTGCGGACGGGCAACGCCGGGCACCGACAGGGCTTCATCGTCACCCCACGGGCTCGCGTTGACGTCGGCACGACGGCGCTCGGCAAAATCGGCCGCACGGTCGCGAGCAGAGCGCAGCACGCCACCCACCGAAAAGCCGATGATGACAAAACCAACGACGGCCAGACCCAACAGGACCACCATCGCGATAGGCTTACCCAGGGCATTCTGCAGCGCACTCGCAATAAACGCACCGATGTAGCCACCCGAGGCGGATAGATTTTGCGGCGTGAACATAAGGTCACACGAGTCGCTCGTACCCGGCACCATCAGCGAAAGAATGGAGACAACGGTGATAAAGACCACGGCTCCGCCCGCGACCGAGCGAATGTTGAGCGGCGAGTCCTCGCCTAAAAAGAGCGTGGCGGCAAACAGCAAAATGACGATCGGCAGCACGTAGGCGCCCAGACCAAAGCCCAGGTGGTAGAAACCGGCAACCGCAGCCGTAACGGGTGCGGTCGCCGGCGAAATCACGGCAATGAAGCTGTCTCTTATACACATCTGACGCTGCCGACGATAAGGCTC
>URZB01000293.1 GCA_900552295.1 uncultured Collinsella sp. | reverse complement strand
GAGGAGGCCCGTGCTGCCGAGGGCGATGCTGCCGGCGAGATCGCCCGCCTTGAGGGCGAGCGTCGCTCCCTGCTGTCCGAGATCGGCCGCCTGGAGCAGAGTGCCAACAATGCCGAGGTCGAGCGCGTGCGCATTTCCAAGCGCCGCGAGCAGGCCGCAGAGGCCGTTCGTGCCGCACGTCCGCGCGTGGACGAGCTCACTCGTTCGCGTGACGAGGACCGTGCGCAGGCGAGCGACTTAGGCTTGCAGATTGCCGAGGCCAACGACGAGCTCGATCGTGTGCGTCGCTACGACTCCGAGGCCGCCGGTAAGCTCGCCGACGCTAAGGTGCGCCTGGCCCAGACGAGCGAGCGCCTGCGTTCGCTGAAGGGCCGCGTGCCCGACCTTGAGCATCGTCTTGAGGGCATCGACCGTCGTATCCGCGGAACACGCCAGGCTTCGCGTTTGCTCGAGCTGCTGCGCCTGCGCGTCGACCCCATGCACGAACGCTATTCTGCTCTGTTGGAACGCGCGTCGGATTGGGCAGCGCGCCTGCGTGACCAGGCCTCTCTGGAGGAGGCGGACTCCGCTTCGCTCAAGAAGACCATCGAGGATGCCAAGGCAGAGGTTGCCCGCGCTAAGGAGCGGGTCGATACCGCCTCCGCCACGCAAAACGAGTTCAAGGTCGCGCGTGGCAAGCTCGAGGTGCAGGTAGAGGCCGCCATTAAGGCCATTACCGCCGATGGCACCACGGTACTCGAGGAAGCGCTCATGCTTCCGGCGCCCACGGACCGCGATGCCGCCGAGCGCGAACTCAACCAGCTTGTGCGCCAGATCAACAACCTTGGTCCCGTTACCCAAGTTGCCATGGAGGAGTACGAGCAGCTCAAGCGCCGCGCCGATTACATCGAGGAGCAGCTGGCCGATCTGGAGAGCGCGCGCAAGGCGCTCACCAAGATCACCGTGGCTATCGACCGTAAGATGCGCAAGGCGTTCCTGGTGACGTTTGAGAAGGTCGATGCGAACTTCCGCGAGATCTTCGCCATGCTCTTCCCGGGCGGTCAGGCTCATCTGGAGATGACCGATCCCGAGCATCCTGCCGAGACGGGTATCGAGGTCGTGGCGCAGCCGCGCGGCAAGCGCATCACCAAGATGATGCTCATGTCGGGCGGCGAGAAGAGCCTGACGGCGCTCGCCCTGCTCTTTGCTGTGTACCGCACGCGCACGGTGCCGTTCTATGTGCTGGACGAGGTCGAGGCGGCACTCGATGACGCCAACCTGTCCAAGCTTATCGGCGCACTCGACGTGTTGCGTTCCGATACGCAGCTCTTGGTTATCTCGCATCAGCGCCGTACTATGGAGGACGCTGACGTCCTCTACGGCGTCTCGATGCAAGCCGACGGCGTCAGTCGCGTCGTCTCGCAAAAACTCGATCGCGAAACCGGAAAGGTCGTGAATGCATAATGGGATTCTTCGATGCTCTCTCGCGCGGACTTGAGCGCAGCCGCGAGGCCCTCAACGAGGTCTTCTACTTTGGCGGCGAGGTCGACGAGGATTTTTGGGAGGACCTGGAGGACACCCTCGTCATGGGTGACATGGGCGCCGAGGTCGCTATCAAGGTCTCCGATGACCTGCGCGATGCCGCGGCCAAGAAGAACCTCAAGACCGCTCCGCAGCTTCGCCGTGCCCTGGCCGAGCAGCTCGAGCAGCACTTTGTGCCCATCGAGCGCGATCCGTTTTCCGATACGCCGAGCTGCGTGCTGTTTGTGGGCATTAACGGTGCCGGCAAGACCACGACGGTCGGTAAGATCGCGAGCGCCATGGCCGCCCGCGGCAAGAACGTCGTGATCGGTTCGGCCGATACCTTCCGTGCTGCCGCTATCGAGCAGCTCGATGTGTGGGGCCAGCGCGCTGGCGTCCCCGTCATCAAGCGCGACCGCGGCTCCGACCCGGCAAGTGTTTGCTACGACGTGCTCGACGAGGCCGACAAGCGCGGCAGCGACCTGGTGCTTATCGATACCGCCGGCCGTCTGCACACGAGCCCTGAGCTCATGCGCGAGCTTGCCAAGGTGGTTAACGTGACGCGTAAGCGCGCCGCCAATATGGCCGCCGGTCCCATGCCGGTTTCGGTCGTGCTTGTGATCGACGCCGCGACGGGCCAAAACGGTCTGAACCAGGCGCTCGAGTTTAACGAGGCGCTGGGCCTGGACGGTATTATCATGACTAAGCTCGACGGCACGGCTAAGGGCGGTATCGCCATGGCCGTGGCCGAGAAGCTCAAGCTTCCCATCCTGCGCATCGGCGTGGGCGAGCAGGTCGATGACCTGCAGGAGTTCAATGCCAAAGATTTCTGCCGCGCCCTGGTGGGCGAGTCCAATTAAGGAGTGACTAGTGTTTGATTCCCTGAGCGATCGCCTCAACGA
>URZB01000292.1 GCA_900552295.1 uncultured Collinsella sp. | reverse complement strand
CTCGATGGGATCGGACGAAACGAGCCTCGCGGCGGCGGCGGGAGCGACCCACTCGAGCTGTTCCGTTGTCCCGTTGGGACCTGTCGCCTGCATGTCTGCGAAGGCGGACGGTCGCACAGTGAGGAAGGTAACGGGGGTCTCCGCCTTGCGCTCGACGATTCCGACACCACCAAAGTACATCTGGGAAGCCTGGCCGTTCTCAAACGACATCACGTCGGTGATGACGCTCGCGCCCCGGGAGGCGGCGAGCTTGCCGGTAGCGGACTTGATGTGACGCGTAGGCTCGGCGATGACCAGCTCGACGCCCTCGAGTAATGGTGCGAGCGTCTCGTTCGCATCGTCGGCCACCGCGCCTTCGGGAACAGCTATGCCATAGGCGGCATCGGCGATGTTGGCGGGAACCTCCTCGGGACCGACGATTGCGACAGCCACCTCGTCCGCCAGATTGCGGGCGCCTGCCGCGAGGGCAGTAGCCGCGTCTGCATGCTCGGCGATTACTAGTGCTTTCATAATCTATTCCCCTTCCCTACTGAAGCGCGCTTTTGATGGCGGCGGCAAATGCCTCGATGGCACCATCGTCGGACGCTGACTTCACTTCGAGTTTGCGCTCCTCGGCCTCGGGCGCCTTGATATCGACGATCTCGACCGTCATCTCGGGCGCAGCCGGTGCTCCCTCGACACGCATGGGCTTCTTGCCCGCCGCCAAGATATCCTTCATACCCGGAATGCGCGGTAGCGCGATGTCAGGCAGGACCGAGACGACACAGGGCATGGGAAGCTCAACAGTTTCGACGACATCCTCGAGCCTGCGCCTGACACTAAGACCAGCGCCTGCCGAGATGATCTCGACCGCTGCGGTGGCAACGGGCACGCCCAGCCTGTAGGCAAGCTGCACGTCGACCTGCTGGGCGTAGTTGTCGGCCGATCCATCGCCACATACGATCACGTCCCAGCCGTCCAGACCGTCGATGGTCGAGGCCAGTGCGGCCGCCGTCGCGTAGGCGTCCATGTCGACGTAGGCATCGTCGGCGACCATGACGAGTTCATCGGCACCACGGGCGAGAATGTTCTTCTTGAGCTTGGAGTCATCGATGACGGCAGGACCGACCGTAACGACCGTCACCTTGGAATCACCGGCGCTTGCCGCAAGCTGCGCGGCGACCTCGATTGCATTGACGTCATAGGCAGAAATCGTCTGATGTGCCTTGGACATGTCAAGCTCGCCTGATGCGGTGACCTGTATGTCCTGGTCGTCTGGCACGACTTTGACCGCGACCACAATGTTCATATCGTGCATCCTTTCTCGATGAATATGCTATACATGCAATGTACGAGATACAGCGACAGCATGAACTAGGCAATTTTTATTAATGTCTATCTTTCCGGCCTAAATCCACAATTAGGCGTGCCAAGCGCCAGGGCAGCTACCTTTCATTTCGCCAAGAATCTCTCCGAAGGTGGTTTCTAGACTTTGCCTGTCTGAAGGGCGCAGACAATCCTGTTACAGGCTTTAAATTATCGTCTTCTCGATTGCACTCGAGAAATTCAACTAATAATTTTTCAGTTATAATGGAAAAAACCGATAGTTAGCTAATCTTTTTCTATTATGAAAGAAAAGAACAGCATGATTCAGCGTACCGAATATATATCAAAACTTGAGCCCTTCGTTGGCAAGGACATCATCAAGGTGATAACCGGCATGCGCCGCAGCGGAAAAAGTACCTTGCTTGAAACGATCAGGAACAAACTTCTCGATGACGGCATCGCGCCCACCAACATCATCACAATCAACTTCGAGTCCATGCAATGGGAAGATGCATCTTCGTCTGCGCAGGCGTTCTATCAAACGGCCCTGAAGCTCACGCAAAACATTCAAGGCAAAATATACCTATTCTTTGACGAGGTTCAGACCGTGCCCGATTGGGAACGTACGATAAACTCATTGCGCGTCGATCTCAATTGTGACATATACATTACCGGATCCAACTCGAAGCTGCTTGCCGGCGAACTCTCGACACTCCTAGCCGGAAGGTACGTGACTGTGGAGGTGTTTCCGTTTTCCCTGAAAGAGATCGCCGAAGCATTCCCCGACAAAAGCCCATGTGAACTATATGATCTCTATAGAATCTATGGCGCTCTCCCCTTCCTGAGCCACATCGACTACGCTCCGGAAAGCACGATTTCGTACCTACGCGACGTCTTCAGTTCGATTGTCCTCAAGGACATCGTGCAACGGCGCAAGCTTCGTAACAGTGATCAGCTAGAGCGAGTGCTCAGTTACTTTATGTCTGAGGTTGGAACTACCCTCTCCGTCAATAACATCGCCAACTCGATGAAAAACGATGGACGAAAAATCTCCGTCGAAAGCATTTACAACTACCTGCAAGCTGCAGAGGCTGTCTCTTATA
>URZB01000291.1 GCA_900552295.1 uncultured Collinsella sp. | reverse complement strand
CCTTATCGTCGGCAGCGTCAGATGTGTATAAGAGACAGGCTCGAGGGTACCGCCGAGGAGCGCGAGCAGTGGTCGGCAATCGAGCGCTTGCAGTCGGTTGACGGCGCGCTGCTTTCCGCCGCCCAGGATGCCGATGACGAGCTTGACGACGCGGCCGATGCGGCGCAGACGGCAGCTGATGCCGCGACCACATCTCCGTCTGCCGAGAGCCTGGCCGCGGCGCAGGACGCGCTCGCCAAGGTCCAGGACAAGAAGGATGCGCTTTATGCGCGCCTTGACGATCTTGCCGATGCCCTCGGCTGCAACCGCGATGAGGCTATCGACCTGATTGACAAGGCCTCTAAGATCGACGCTGACAACGACGATATCCACCCGGTCAATACGACCGATAACGATGCGGGTGCAATCGCGCAGGCCGAGAAATACGCCGTCTACCAGCTGCAGTACGACCGCGGTGATGGTAATGGGCAGGAGACGATTTCCGTCTACGGCATTTCATCCGATTCGCGCTACTGGAAAGGACTGGACGTCGGCGGCGGCTGTGTCGTCTTTGGCGGCGGCCTGCTCGACAAGTTTGGCTGGAGCGAGGGCCAGAAGGTCACGCTCGACGACAAGTACGAGGGCGAGCATTATTCTCTTGAGTGCGCGGGCAAGGACTGTGCCTGGGGCTCCAAGTCGGACATGAATATCTATATGAGTATCGACGACTTTAACGAGCTCTTTGGCAACGATGCGGCCTACTTTAACGGCTATGTGAGCGACGAGAAGCTCGACCTCGACGCGCGCTACTTTGCCGGCGACACCACGCCCGACGACATGCGCGCCGTGGGCGACCAGTTCATCGGCATGATGAGCAAAATGATCGGCATGATGGTTGGCCTCGCGGTGTTTATCTTCCTGCTGTTTATGTATCTACTGACCAAGGCTGTGATCGACCACAGCGCCCGTTCGATCAGCTACATGAAAGTCTTTGGCTATCGCGATAGCGAGATCTCGCATCTGTACATCCGCTCGATCACGCTGTGCGTGGCGGCGTCGCTCGTGCTGAGTCTGCCGGTCATTATTGGCTCGCTCACGGCCATCTTCCGCTCGATGCTGCTCGCCTACAACGGCAATATCGAAATCTATGCGCCCGCTTGGTCCATGGTTGCATGCGTCGGCACTGGCTTTGCGACCTACCTGGTCGTGGCGTTGCTGCACATGCGTTCCATCAAACGTGTGGGCCTGGCCGAAGCTCTCAAGGTGCAGGAGTAGTCATCGGGGACAGTCTTTGCCGATTCGCCGGTTCGCCGGCCGTGCTGGCAAGGACTGTCCCCAACTGCCGGCAGGAAAGGAACGTCCCTAGCTGCCAGGTGGCGAGGCACTCATTTAAGTCCGTCCCCAATGAGTGGTTTCAGTCATTTAAGTCTGTTCCCAATGACTAGGTGCCGCGCTTGACATTAACTCTGCTTTAACTGGTACCATCCCTTATGTCTGTAACGCCATATAGACCGAGGGGATAGATCTATGACCGCAACTGCACCCGCAGCACCCGCTAAGGTGTACTTCACCAACCTGCGCACGCATGCTCGCGAGAGCCAGCTCGACAAGCTCAAGCGCCTCATCCGTCACGCCGGTATCGAGCAGATCGACTTTGAGAACAAGTTCGTCGCCATCAAGATTCACTTTGGCGAGCTGGGCAACCTGAGCTTTTTGCGCCCCAACTACGCCCGCGCCGTCGCGGACGTCGTGAAGGAGCTGGGCGGCAAGCCCTTCCTCACCGACTGCAATACGCTCTATGTCGGTAGCCGCAAAAACGCGCTCGAGCACATCGATACCGCCTACCAGAACGGCTTTACCCCGTATGCCACGGGCTGCCAGATCATCATTGCCGACGGCCTCAAGGGCACCGACGAGGCGCTCGTCCCGGTCGAGGGCGGCGAGTACGTGCACGAGGCCAAGATCGGTCAGGCGCTCATGGATGCCGATATCGTGATCAGCCTCACCCACTTTAAGGGTCATGAGCAGGCCGGCTTTGGCGGTGCCATGAAGAACCTGGGTATGGGAGGCGGCAGCCGTGCCGGCAAGATGGAGCAGCATGCCGCCGGCAAGCCGAACGCCTCGACCGAGCACTGCGTTGGCTGCCGTGCCTGCGAAAAGATCTGCGCGCACAACGCTGTCTCGTTCGACGGCACCCGCGAGCGCGAGCTTGCCAGCGGCGCTACTCACACGGTGCACGTGGCCACCATCGACCACGATCGCTGCGTGGGCTGCGGCCGCTGCATTGCGGCATGCAACCAGGACTGCATCAAGCCCGGCTATGACGCCGCGGCCGACGTGCTCAACTGCAAGATCGCCGAGTATACAAAGGCCGTTGTCGACGGCCGCCCGAGCTTCCACATCTCGCTTGCCATGGACATCAGCCCCAACTGCGATTGCCATCCCG
>URZB01000290.1 GCA_900552295.1 uncultured Collinsella sp. | reverse complement strand
GCAGCGTCAGATGTGTATAAGAGACAGCCAGAATATCATTGCAGAGCACCGCCACCTGACGCGCGTGGATCTGGATCAGGTCTCGACGGAGCATCCTGTGATCTGCGATCATGTTACGTCCCATTTCATGTATGTCAACTCGATGGCGCTGCGCATCGCGGGGATCGATCGGAACACGCCCGACCCGCAGGGCGGCGTGATCCGCCGGGACGAGCAGGGAGAGCCCTGCATCCGCTTGGTTGGCACCAGTGTTGAGCTGCGGGGTCGTGATATCTATCGCCACCTTAAGGACGCCCGCCTGTCGGCGCTCATGGCCTGTACCCTCGGCATGGACGCCGAGCGTCGCCTGCGCACCACTGGAGCCCAGCAACCCCTGGAAGGCGCCGTGCTCGACGCCGCGTGCTCCGCCTATGTAGAAGCTGCTGTTGAGCAGATGGACCGACAGGTCAAGACAGACGCCGCTGCTCACGGGCTCGCCGGCAACTGGCGCTTCAGTCCCGGCTATGGCGACTGCCCGCTTACGGCCCAGCGCTCGATCGTAGCTGCGCTCAACGCCACGCGGCTCATCGGGCTTACCGTCACGCCGACCAGCCTGCTCATGCCCACCAAGAGCGTGACCGCGGTGATCGGCCTGTTTGATGGCGAGGTCCACGACGCCCAGAGCCGCCCCACCTGCAATATCTGCCGCATGCGCGAGCACTGCCGCTTCCGCGCCGCCCACACCACCTGCTATTCCAGCCATTAGGAGCCCCCGATGTTTACTCCGCTTATCACTCATGATCTGGACGGTGCCGCGCTGGCGGCACCTGTCAATGCTGCGCGCTGCAACGGCGCCGCGTACAAGACGCGCACGATCGATGACCTTCTCATTAAGGACGATCGCTTGCGTGCCGCCATCGAGGGCACCGGACACCTGCTGTTTGACGGCGGCATGGGCACCATGCTGCAGGCGGCCGGCATGAAGGCCGGCGCCCTGCCCGAGTTGCTCAACTTTGAGGAGCCCCAGGTCATTACCGATATTCAGCGTCAGTACGTCGAGGCCGGCTGTGACGTGATCACCGCCAACACCTTTGGCGCCAACGCCCACAAGCTCGACGGCGCCGCCACCGTGGCAGACGTCTTTGCCGCGGCAGTCACCTGCGCCCGCGAGGCCGGTGCCCGCTACGTCGCCGGCGACATCGGCCCCATCGGCGCCCTGCTGCGCCCCCTGGGCACCCTCAGCTTTGACGAGGCCTACGACCTCTTTGCCGAGGAGGTGCGCGCCGGCGTCGCTGCGGGCGTGGACCTCTTTATTATCGAGACCATGACCGACCTTGCCGAGATCAAGGCGGCCGTCCTCGCCTGCCGCGAGAATTCCGACCTGCCCGTCTTTGCCACCATGACCTTTGAGGAAGACGGTCGCACGTTCCTGGGTACGAGCCCCGAAGTGGCCGCCATCACGCTCGACGCCATCGGCGCCGACGTCCTGGGCATCAACTGCAGCCAGGGCCCGGCCGAGCTCCGAGGACTCGCCGCGCGTATGCTCACCGTCACCGACAAGCCCGTTATGGTGCAGGCCAATGCGGGACTGCCCCGCGTGGACGATGACGGCGATACCGTCTTTGATATCCAGGCACCCGAGTACGCCGAGGCCGTCGCCGGCATGATCGAGGACGGCGTGAGCGTCGTCGGCGGATGCTGCGGTACCACGCCCGCGCACATGGCGGCGCTTCGCACCCTCATCGATAACCACACGCCCAGCCCGCGGCACCGCAAGCCCAGCATGTCAGTCACGAGCGCCCAGACGGTCGTGGACCTCCCCTGCGACGGCCACAAGATCGCCGTCATCGGCGAGCGCATCAACCCCACCGGCAAAAAGCGCTTGCAGCAGGCCTTGCGGGAGGGCGACAGCGCCTATGCCTGCGCCCAGGCCGTAGCCCAGGCCGAAGCCGGTGCCGAGCTGCTGGACGTGAACGCCGGTCTGCCGGATATTGACGAACCCGCCACGCTGGAAATGCTGGTGCGGGAGCTGCAATCCATCACCGACCTGCCATTGCAGCTGGATTCTTCCAACAAAGATGCTTTGGCCCGCGCGCTGCGCATTTATAACGGCAAGCCGATCGTCAACTCGGTCAACGGTGAGCAGAAGGTGCTGGACAGCATTCTGCCCCTGTGCAAAAAGTACGGCGCCGCCGTGGTTGGTCTGGCACTGGATGAACACGGCATTCCCAAAACGGCAGAGGGCCGCTTTGAGGTTGCCAAGCGCATTGTGGCCGCAACGGATGCTTTCGGCATTCCCCGCGGGGATGTTTACATCGACTGCCTGACGCTGACGGTTTCTGCCGAGCAGAGCGCCGCTGCCGAAACCCTGAAAGCCATTACCATGTGCAAAAAGGAACTGGGTGTGCGCAGCGTGCTGGGTGTTTCCAACATCAGCTTTGGTTTGCCC
>URZB01000289.1 GCA_900552295.1 uncultured Collinsella sp. | reverse complement strand
GCCTTATCGTCGGCAGCGTCAGATGTGTATAAGAGACAGCGGCATCAAGAATGGCGACATCGTCTCGATTCACAGCCGCCGCGGCCAGGTATACAGCCGCGCCGACGTGAGCGATCGCATCAACAAGGGCACGGTCTACATGACCTACCAGTGGTGGATCGGCAAGTGCAACGAGCTGACCATGCACAAGGTCGACCCGGTCTCGCATACGCCCGAGGACAAGTTCTCCGCCTGCCAGGTCGACGCTATCGCCGACCAGGTTTGGGCAGAGGGCGAGGTGGAGCGTCAGTACACCGAGCTCAAGCAGGCTCTGGTGGACGCCGCCGCTCCCCAGGACGTTGAGCCCGGCGCCGCCAAGTTCGACGACGAGACGCACGTGAATCAAATCGTGTAGTCCCGTTCTCGTTGGCTTTTTGGGCCGGGCGTCCCGTACGTTCGGGAGCCCGGCCCGTTATTTTGAAAGGAAGTGGGGATGAACCGCTTCATCGACATCAACCCGGAGAGGTGCATCGGCTGCGGAACATGCCAGTCCGCCTGTGCCGACGCCCACCGGATGCAGGGTCTTCAGGATACGCCGCGCCTGGCGCTCGTGAAGACCGGCGGTATTTCGGCCGCCCTTGCCTGCCACCATTGCGAGGGTGCCCCCTGCGCCGAGGTCTGCCCGGTGAATGCCATCGAGCACGATGGCGACCGCATCCACGTCAAGGAGCAGGAGTGCATCGGGTGCAGGCTGTGCGCCATCGCGTGCCCCTTCGGTGCCATCCATCCCGATGGCACGTCTATCGCCGGTGTCGCAGGCATGTGCGACCCGACGCCTTCGTATCCTAAGTCCCTGAGCAGCCTGCTTACGTGGGCTCCTGGCCAGTACACCTGCGCTGTCAAGTGCGACCTGTGCGCCTTCGATCCGGAAGGCCCGCATTGTGTGGCGGCGTGCCCCACCAAGGCACTGACCGTCATGGGCGGCGCGGCCGATCGCGAGCTCGACGAGGCCAAGCGCCTGCGCTCGATCGAAAACGGTCCGTCCGTCGACGTTACCGCTGTGGCCCAGGGTCTGTCCGAGAAAGCAGAAGGGAGCGTAAACAATGGATAGCATGACGCTGTTTATCGCATCGCTTGCCGTCTCGTGCATCGGTGCGCTCGCCTCGGTTCTGCTGATCAAGGCCGATAACGCCGCCAAGACCGCCGGCTGCCTTATCGGCGCCGTCGCCGCGGTGCTTTCGTTTGTGGCCGGTATCCAGGCCGTGCTGGGCGATGTCACGTCGGTCGACACCATCGTGTTCTTCCCGTTTGCCCATTTCCAGCTGCTGCTCAACCAGCTGTCCGGCCTGTTCGTGGCGCTCATCTCGGTGCTCGCGTTTGCCGGTTCGATCTACGGTCTCAACTACTTTGATGAGTACCCGGGCAAAAAGGGCCGCGCCGGCTTCTTCTTTAACACCTTTGTGGCGTCCATGATGCTCGTCATCACCGCCGACAACGTGTTTTGGTTCCTGGTCGCCTTTGAGCTCATGTCGCTGACCTCGTACTTCCTGGTCGTGATCGAGGAGAACGAGAACTCCATCCATGGCGGTTGGCTCTACTTTGTGATCGCGCACGTGGGCTTTGTGCTCATCATGGCGAGCTTCCTCACCATGACCAACTTCGCCGGTGGCTCGTTTGCCTTTGCGGATTTCCGCGCCACGCAGTTTAGCCCCGCGGTCGCATCCGTGTGCTTCGTGCTCGCCTTCTTTGGCTTTGGCGCCAAGGCCGGTATCATCCCGCTGCACGGCTGGCTGCCCAAGGCACATCCCGAGGCGCCGTCCAACGTGTCGGCCCTCATGTCCGGCGGCATGATCAAGATCGGTATCTTCGGCATCCTCAAGGTTGGTCTCGACCTGCTCTCCGCCTCGGGCGTTCAGGTCTGGTGGGGCCTTATGGTCATGGTCTTCGGCGCGATCTCGTCGGTCCTCGGCGTGGCATTCGCCCTGCAGGAGCATGACATCAAGCGCCTGCTGGCCTATCACTCCGTCGAGAACATCGGCATCATTCTGCTCGGCGTCGGCGCTTCCATGGCCGCCATGGCACTCAACTCGGTCGGCATCGCCGTCCTGGCTCTGATGGCCGCCCTCTACCACACGTTTAACCACGCGATGTTTAAGGGCGAGCTGTTCTTGGGCGCCGGTGCACTGCTGTACTCCACGGGCACGCGCAATATGGAGAAGATGGGCGGTCTGTTCCGTCGTATGCCGGCAACGGCCATCTGCTTCCTCGTCGGCGCTCTTGCCATCTCGGCCATCCCGCCCTTCAACGGCTTTGTGTCCGAGTGGTTTACCTACCAGTCGCTGTTTAACGCTGCCATGCAGGGCGACAAGGCCGTCATGATCGTGGCCGTGTTCGCTGCCGTCGCGCTCGCAATTACCGGCGCTCTGGCCGTCACGTGCTTCGTCAAGGC
>URZB01000288.1 GCA_900552295.1 uncultured Collinsella sp. | reverse complement strand
CGGAGATGTGTCTAAGAGACAGAGTGGTGGGATGGGCAGCAGGTTCATAAAGCCAAGCGAGAACGAAATGAGGGCGGCAAACGAAAGGAACGTGGCAGGGCCGGCAGCAGCAGCCTGTGAAGACATAACGCTAATGCCCACAATCGAAGAAGACTGATCGAGAATCTCCATCGTATGCTGCGGCTGGAGCAGGCGCATCACGCCCTCCGCTGTCTGCACGACATAGGAGAACGAAAGGCGAGCCGACGTGATGGGGTCTAAACGGACCACCTGCGTAGAGGCATACACACCTAGGCGCTCGTCCTCTTTGAGCGCAACCGAGGTCGAATGCTGCTTGCCGTCGCGCTCATACTCAATGGCGATATCGTCCTTACCGGCGGCCTTGCCGATGGCATCGTAAACGTCCATCCAGGTAGAGCACGATACTCCGTCAACCGAAAGGATCGCGTCGCCGCCCTCGATACCCGCCTTGGCGGCAATAGACCCCTCGTCAACCTGACCAATCACGTTGGTATCCATCGGCACGGTGACACCCGCAATAGAGTAGATGCTCATAAGCAGCAAAAAGCCCGTCAGGATATTGACGAGAATGCCCGCGAGCAGCATAAAGGCGCGCTTGAGAAAACCCTGGCCCAGATAAGTGTGCGAGCGCTCTTGCGCCAAGAAATCAGCCTCGCCGCACGGCAGCTCCCACACATCGCCCTCGGTAGTCGCATGCTCTCGATCGAAACGGCGGCCGTCAAAGGTGGTGTAACCCGCCGCGTCTCGCGGCAGCGTCTGATACTTGGTGGGATAGTAACTCGGCGAGGGCTTCTCCCCTTCCTCATACCAAGGCGCGATAGAGCCCCAACCCAAGAGCAAGGCGCATGCCTCGAGCACAACCTCCTCGGATAGCTCGAGCTCGACAGCAAGGTCGGCCACGGTCACGCGACCATGACGATAGATAGCCGCGAGCACACGATCGGCACACGAGACGTCGGTCGGATCCATACCGCAGATGGCAGCGTAGCCACCCAGCAGCAGCGGGGTCACGCCAAACTTGGTTCCAATGCGACGCGACGTGTAATGGATGTCAAAGCGGCACGGCAGGCCCAAAAAGAACTCGGTCACACGGACGCCGCAGGCACGCGCCGCCAAAAAGTGGCCGCCCTCGTGCAAAAACACGAGGACGGAAAGCATCAGCAGGCCCCAAAAGACCGATGAGAGAACGCTCAGAACAGTATCCATAAAACGAAAAAGCAATCCTTATGGGTTAGGAACGGGTTGCGGCGAGCACCTGCGCAGCCTTTTCACGCGCCCACGCATCGATGTCGCGAAGCTGCTCAAACGAATCGACCGCCTGCTTATCGTGGGCATCCATGCAGGATTCCACAATGCGATCGATATCGGTAAAGCAGCAGCCATCGTGCAGGAAGGCATCGACGGCGACCTCGTTGGCGGCATTGAGCACGCACGGCATGGTGCCACCCGTCTTGCCGGCACGTTCGGCCAGTGCCAGACAGCGGAAGGTATCCATGTCGGCAGCATCAAACGTGAGCTGCCCCAGCTCGCGGAAATCGATACGAGGCGCCGGGGTATCCCAACGCTCGGGATACGAGAACGCGAACTGGATGGGAATACGCATGTCGGAAGCACCGAGATGCGCCATCACGGAGCCGTCGGTGAACTCGACCATAGAGTGAATCTTGGACTGACGCTGCACGACCACGTTAATGAAATCGAGGTCGCAGTTAAACAGATGCATGGCCTCAATGCGCTCCAGGCCCTTGTTCATGAGGGTGGCGGAGTCGATGGTGATCTTGGCACCCATGGCCCACGTGGGATGTGCGAGGGCATCGGCACGCGTCACGCGGTCGAGCTCGTCGCGGGTGCGACCAAAGAACGGACCGCCCGAGCAGGTGAGCCAAATACAATGAGCCTCGCGTGGGTTCTCCCCCAGATAGCACTGGTAGATGGCGGAGTGCTCAGAGTCGACTGGAATAAGCTGGCCCGGTTGCGCCAACGGCATAAGCAAGTCGCCACCGACGACGAGGGACTCCTTGTTGGCAAGGGCAAGGCGCTTATTTGAGGTCAAGGCCGCATGGCTCGCCTCGAGACCGGCGGCACCCACAATAGCGACGAGTACGCAGTCGACATCGTCGCGACGCGCGAGCTCGCAAACCGCCTGCGCGCCAACGCCGAGCTTCGTTCCCTCGGGCAACTCCTGCAGCACGGCGTCATCGCCATGAGCGACATCGGCCACGGCAACCGCCGAAACCGAGAACTCGCGGGCAGCGGCAACAAGCTCGGAGGTACTGGAGTTAACGGACAGCGCCGTCACCTGCAGGCGATCAGCATGCTGACGGCACACATCGAGTGCCTGGGTGCCGATAGAGCCCGTACAACCCAGGATGGCAACACGGAGGCGCCCATCGAGGCCATACGTCGTCTGGAATGACATTACAGCAC
>URZB01000287.1 GCA_900552295.1 uncultured Collinsella sp. | reverse complement strand
CTCGGAGATGGGTATAAGAGACAGGGGCTCGCCCAACGTGTACGGAGCTGACGGTGCCTGCGAGGTAAGCCGACTTACCGGTTGGGAGCACAGCCTGGGCTACAGCCCCGCCTCCGACCTGGCGCATACTGATTGCATCATGTACCTGGGGCGCTCCATTGTCGATTCGTCGACGATGGGGGCCGTTGATGCGCTCAACGATGCCCGTCGCCGTGGGGCGAAGATCATCGTGGTTGATCCCCGGCGCAGCGGCTCGGCTGCGCTTGCCGACCGCTGGCTGTGCGTGCGCCCGGGCTGCGACTTGGCGCTGCTGTTGGGTATTGCCCATGTCTTGATTGCCGAGGACCTGTATGACCACGAGTTCGTGACCCGCTATACCACGGGTTTTGACGAGCTGGCGCAGGCGGTCGCTGCTTGGACGCCCGAGTGGGCTGAGTCGATGTGCGACGTGCCGGCCGCAGAGATTATCGCCACGGCGCGCGATCTCGCTGCCGCCGCGCCTGCCGCTGTGGTGGATGCGGGCTTTCATGGTGGCATCGGTATCGCGTATGCCAATAGCACCCAGACCGCGCGTGCTATCTGCTTGGTCGATGTGCTGCTGGGCTGTATCGGGCATACGGGCGGCGCGCTCAATCCACCCACGCCGCTTGTGCTGGGCGACCTCGATCCCGCACGCTTTGCGACGCCGCCGGTGCCGCGCGGCCCCAAGCTGGGGTCCGAGCGCTATCCACTGGTCGATCCGGTGCGCGGCCTGTGCACGACCACCGGTCAGTCGATTCTGGCCGGCGATTTGCGTGGGCTCATCGTCTATGCCAGTAACCCCGGTGCGGGCTATGGCAATGCGCAGGCTTGGTTGGGCATCTTGCAGCAGCTCGACTTGCTCGTGACGATTGATATTCGCTGGTCCGAGACGGCGCGCGCTTCTGACTTCGTGCTGCCCGACGTGACGTATCTGGAGGCTGACCGCGGCGTGGGAACGGTGACGGGCGCCAACGATGCGCGCGTGTTCTACCGCAATGCCGTGCTGCCCGTGCAGCATGACGACACACGTCCCGGTCGGGAGATTTTTGCCGGTCTGGCGCAGGCGTGTGGCGTGGGCGAGTACTTCCAGTTTACGTCCGACGATCTGGCGTCTGCCCAGGTGGCACCGTTTGGGATCAATCTGGACGATCTCAAGGAGCGCGGCTGGGCCGACACGGGTGTTGCGTTGCCGTCGCGTACGGGCGAGCCGGTGATTCCGCTTGCCGGCGGCAAGATTGCGCTTGCAAGCGACGTATGGGAGCGAGCCGGCATGGGTCGTGTGCCCAACTGGATCGCTCCCATGGTTGAGCCCGGCCCGGGGATGTTTCGCCTCATTAGCGGCAACCGTCCCTTTGAGTCGCATACCTCGCGCAGGCTCGCGGCTCAAGGTGCCGCCGAGGCTGGATCGAACCTGGATGCCGTGCAGATGAATGCCGATGCTGCTGCGCGCATGGGCATCGCCGACGGCGAGATTGTCGAACTCGTGAGCGATATGGGCCGCGATCGCGTACGCGTGGAGACGACGCCCTATCTGCATCCGTCGTGCATCTTTACGTCGGCCGCCCCCGGCGGACGTTCGTTTGGCGCTGATGCCGGCGGCGTTCAAGCCTTGGGCGTCGGCCCACTCGACCATACACCGTTGCGTTGGGACCCGTTGACGGGCGCCGCGCTCACCCAGGAAAACGCCGTTCGCGTGGAAAAGATCGCGGCGCGCGAGGATAATAGCGATTGATTGACTCAGCCGATCGAATTGGCTGATAGTTTGACGTTCGAACGATTGATTCACCTTTGGTTTTGAAAGGCCGCACATGAGCGATAGCCAGAATATATCCGATGAGGTGCGCGCCCGCCTGCGCGCCATTCCCTCCGTCAACGAGCTGCTTGCCGAGTGGCCGGTGGTGAAGGCGGCGGGGGAGACCTGCGACGCGGTGGTACATGCCGCCGTGACGGCTGAGCTCGACGAGGAGCGCGCCGCGATTCGTGCCGGCGCCGATCCGCGCTCCAAGCGCGAGCTGGCTTCGGCCATCGAGTGGCGTGCGCATCGCTCCGCACTGCCGAGCCTGCGCCCTGCCGTCAACGCCACGGGTGTGGTCATCCATACCAACTTGGGCCGCGCCCCGCTCGCGGAGTCGGCGGCAAAGGCCGTGGACGAGGTCGCGCGCGGCTACAGCACGCTCGAGTACAGTGTGGACACCTGCTCGCGCGGGTCGCGCAAGGAGCACGCCGCGCAGCTCATCCGCTCGCTTACTGGTGCCGAGGACGCACTGGTCGTTAACAATAACGCCGCCGCCGTGCTGCTGGTGCTGGCGACCCATGCCGCAGGCAAGGAGGTCATCGTCAGCCGCGGCGAGCTTGTCGAGATCGGCGGCAGCTTCCGCATCCCCGATGTAATGGAGGCTTCGGGCTGTCTCTTATACACATCTCCGAGCC
>URZB01000286.1 GCA_900552295.1 uncultured Collinsella sp. | reverse complement strand
GCCGAGCGATGCGGTGGCAACAATTGCCAGCCTGAGCCAAAAAGCGATGCCGAGGCTCGTGTGTTTGAGCTTTTGCGTGCCTACGCGGGCGGTTTGGACCGTCGAGATATGGTCGAGCCCTGCGAGGCAGCCGACATTATGGCCGGTGCCCTGGCCGATAGCCTGCCGGCGTGCGCCCGCGCCGTATGCGTGCGCGGTACCACGTCGTTTACGCACGGTCTACTCGAGCTGCTGTCTGCCGTGGCGAACAATGGGGGAGAGGTCGTCGTGCTGCTTGCCCGCGAGCAGGCGGCGATGCGCGAGGAGCTTGCCACGGCATTTGATGCCCGCGGTGTGCTGTTTGAGATCGCGCCGCTGGGGGAGGACGCCGTCGCGTCTGATGTCGCTTGCGGGGCCGCCGCTCAGCCTGCCTTTATTGAGGTCGCTGGCCCCCATGCCCGTGCTCATGTCTATGCGGACGCAATTGATGATCTGGTAAAAACGTGCCGGGGTTCCGAGGTCGACGGCGCTTCTGCCGACCCCGTGCGCGTGCTCGTTGTTTCTGCCCGGGCACCCCAGCTGTTCGGCGAACTCGCCTCTCGTCTGGCGGCGCGTCACATTGCGGCCGAGACGACTGAGTTCACGGCGTTTTCCCAGTCCATCGCGGGCAGGCAGTTTACGGCGCTCGCCGGCCTGATCGAGCGCATGAAGGCCGCCGATGAGGGCATGGCGTCAAAGACCGAGTGGTGGCCCGCGCCGGAGCTTACCGACTGGATTTATAGCCCGCTTTCGGGTGCCGACGCCGCGAGCGCCCGCGGCTTCGACAAGAACATGCGCCTGTCGCGCAACAAAACCACTGCGGGCGTCAAGAGCCTGCTGCAGAGCGTGCAGGGCCAGGTGAGGGGCGCCCGCAAGGCCGCTAGCGAAGATAACTGGTTTAAGAACGTGCCATGCGTGGTCTCGGACGTGTTTCAGGCGCTGTGGCGCGACAAACCCGTGACGGCGCTCAAGGCCATGCTCGCCGTTGCCGAGGCGCTGCCCGATCGCGCCCTAGGCGGCCTTGACGGCCAGGCCCGTCGCCAGGCAGAGACGGCTCTGCTGCGTCATGTCATCGACATCCTTATGAACGATGCTCGCGCACTCGACGTGTCGCAGGCCGCGACCGTGCCGGTTCTCGACGGCGTTCGAACCAAGGTGGACAAGCGCAGTACCGCTTACGATTACGCGACCTACGAGGTCGATCGCACGCCACGGGCACAAGTGCGCTTCGTGTCGCTTGCCGATGCGTCGGTTTTGCGTCCTGGCGGCTACGATGCCGTGCTGTTTGCCGATGTCGACCTGGACAGCTATCCGCTTTCGCACGAAGAGGGCCCGCTTGCCACATTGACGGCCGAGCTGCGCCGCGACGGCGTGTCTTTGGAGCCCGCCGCCCTGCTGCGCGTGCGCTTTGGCCGTGCGATGCAGGCGGCGAGCGGTCCGGTCGCGCTCGCCCGCGTGACGCACGATCGCCAGGCGCGCGAGTGCTACCCGGCAGCCGTATGGACCGAGCTGCGGGCACATGCCGAGGCCGCTGGCGCTGCCAAGCCCACGCGCGTGGGCGAGGGCGATATCATCGCCGACTTTGATCCCGCTGCAGGCGAAGGTTTTAGGCGCGAGCGCGTGACCTGCGAAGCTCCTCAGCATCTGAGCGATGAAGCCATTCCGTATCTGGTCCTGCGCCGTCGCGATGGCGAGGGCGAGGACGCGCCGCTCGTGCCGCGTCTGACGTCCGCCTCGCAGATCGAGGCCTATTCTACCTGCCCACTGTGCTGGTTCGTGTCGTATCGCGTCAAGCCCCAGTCTATCGACGCGGGCTTTGGCAACATGGAGAAGGGCAACTTTGTCCACGACGTGCTGGAGCATCTGCATGCCCGTCTGCCCCAAGAGGGCATGGAGCGCGTGACGCCCGAGAACCTGCCGCGCGCACAGGAGCTGCTGCGCGAGGTCTTTGACGAGACCTTGGCCGAGCACGCCGGCAAGCGCGGTGCCGAGGGTCCGCTCGTGCCGCTCTCTCCGGTAGAGGAACGTCAGGTGGCCGAGATTCTGCCGCAGCTGGAAGGCGTGCTCGCCTACGAGTCCGAGGCACTTGCCCCCTTTGCGCCACGCTACCTTGAGTTCGCCTTTAATGAGCTTAAGGTCGAGTATGCCGGTTGGCCGCTCGGCGGGCGCATCGACCGCGTGGATGTGGACGCCGAGAACCGCGCCGTGGTAATCGACTACAAGCATCGTTCGGGCGTTGAGGAGTTTAAGCTTGCCGACCCCACGGTGCGTGACGAGGAGACGGGCGAGGCTCCCATCGACGACCCGCGCTGGCTGCCGCCCCATACCCAAACGCTCATCTACGCGCAGGCCATGCGTCGGGCACTGGGCTTGGATACCCGTGCAGCGCTCTATTTTTCGACCAAGGGCGGCAAGCCCGCGCTGCGCGGTGCGGCGAGCG
>URZB01000285.1 GCA_900552295.1 uncultured Collinsella sp. | reverse complement strand
GATGTAGCTCCGTCTCGTGGGCTCGGAGATGTGTATAAGAGACAGCCGATATCCTGCACCCCGGCGTGCCGTACAAGCTGCGTGTTGCCATTGAGCGCGAAGCTCGCGCCATGAGCGGCTACCGTTACGGCCGCGACCTGGCCAACGAGTTTATGGACACGCTCGAGGGTGCACCCAAGGGCGATATCCGCGGTGCCATGGCGCTGCTCATCGACAAGCAGGACGATCCGCGCCGCGTCGAGGTGTACTCGGCGCTGCAGGATCTGGTGCTGGCCGGAGGTCGCTAGATGGAGCTCACGGACCGCTCTGGCTACTTTGCGGGCCCCGGTATGCTCGGCGGCTCCTTTGGCGATGCCTCGCGCGCAAGCGACGAGGCCGCCGAGGGCGTCGCCGACCCCTGCCTGGGCCATGCGCCCGACCAGGTGGTCTTTTACGAGCTCACGCGTAAGTTTGTGGAGACCGAGGAAGACGTTCCCCAGGAGGCCTGCGACGTGCTGTACTACACGCTCGCCGTGGGCCACCACACCGGCGTGCTCGACTGCTTTGAGCCGCGCCTGTCAGTGCCGGTGAACGTCTTCTATTCGCTCGTCGACGCGCTGCCGGAGGGGGAGGCCAAAACCAAGTTCGAGGCCATCCGCTCCTTTGGCGAGTGCCAGCTCGACAAGGCGGCGGTGCCGTCGCTGCTCGAGGCCTGCGATGCGCTGCTCGACGAGCGCGGTTTTCGCGGGTCGGCCAAGGCCGGCATCTCGGTGTTCGACGACGACTTTGGCCTGCATGCCCAGCAGGTCGCGTTCTTAATGAAGTTTCGCGATCTGGTGGAGCGCGTGCGCGATGTGTCGGGCGTGTATCTGACGGGAAGGTTGCAGTAATGGGTCGCGTTGTGGATGGACGTGTGAACGGTGCCCCGTTTGTGGGTATCGTGCTCACGGCGGGAAGCGTGCTGCGTGCCGACGATGCCGCCGGCCCCGTGCTCTCCAAAAAGATGGAGGACGCACCCATCGCCGGCTGGTACACCATCGACGGCGGTCAGACGCCCGAGGACGACATCATCGAGGTCAAGCGCGAGCGTCCGCCGCGTCTGGTCTTGGTCGATGCCGCCGACATGGCGCTGCCCGTCGGGTCCATCCGTTTGCTCGACAAGCGCGATGTGGCCCGCAAGTCGATGTTCACCACGCATTCGCTTCCTTTGTCGATTCTGATCGAGGAAATCGAGCAATCGTGTGATGATATCGTCTTCGTTGGGATTCAGCCGGGCGACACGGAGTTCTACAACCCCATGTCCCCGGAAGTCTTTGACGCCGTCGACGCCGTGTACGACGCCGTAGCCGCCAACGACTTTTCCCACTTTGTCCGCTTGGGGCAAGAGCAATAGGAGCGCTTGTCCCTGCTGATTAGGAAAGAAGTGATTGACATGGCAGATTCCAAGGTGGAGTACCCCGCTCCCGATTGCCTGGCGCCCGCCGCGATCGAGGCCAAGACCGAGGCCGCCGGCGTGACCAAGGCCAACCTGCCGGTCGCAAAGGCCTTTCTGTTGGCAATGTTCGCCGGTGCGTTTATTGCCTTCGGCGGCCTGTTCTTTACCGTGTTCTTGAGCGATAGCACGCTGGGCTGGGGCGCTCAGCGTGTCGTGGGCGGCCTGTGCTTTTGCCTGGGCCTGGTGCTGGTGCTGGTGTGTGGCGCCGAGCTGTTCACCGGTAATTCGCTTATGGTCTGCGCGCTCAAGAGCAAAAAGATCACCCCGGCTCAGATGCTCAAGGCATGGCTCGTCGTATGGGTCGGTAATTTTGTCGGCGCCCTGTTCATTGTCTTTTTGGTGTACATGGCCGGCATTTACAAGCTCAACGGCGAGGCAGTCGCCAATTCCATGGTGAGCGTCGCCGCCGGCAAGGTGACGATCGACTGGGTGACGATCTTCTTCCGCGGCATCCTGTGCAACATCTTTGTGTGCCTGGCCGTGTGGATCGGTACCGCCGGCAAGACCGTGGTCGATAAGGTTGTGGGCATTCTGCTGCCCATCGCCGCCTTTGTGGCCTGCGGTTTTGAGCACTGCGTTGCCAACATGTACTTTTTGCCCATGGGTGCCGTGATGCACGCGTGCGGCTATGGCGCCGACGTCGCCGGCGCCGATGCGCTCAACGCTGCGGGCGTTGCGTTTAACCTGTTCGCCGCAACGCTGGGCAACATCGTGGGCGGCGCGGTTCTGGTCGCGCTCGGATACTGGTTTATCTACGCTAAGAAGTCCGAGGCGTAAGATACCGCCTGTTTGACGTTGGGCCTCCCGCGGGGCGTTGCCGTGCGGGAGGCTTTTTGGGTCTGGGGCCCGTTTCTGGGCTTTTGAACTGTTGCGTTTGGCTGATGAAAGGGGTAATCGAGATGGCATCTGCTGTGAAGCGTGAGGGTCGCGCCGTAGCTGTCTCTTATACACATCTCCGAGCCCACGAGACGGAGCTACATCTCGT
>URZB01000284.1 GCA_900552295.1 uncultured Collinsella sp. | reverse complement strand
TGTAGCTCCGTCTCGTGGGCTCGGAGATGTGTATAAGAGACAGCCATTACCCCAGGCTCTCCATAATGGTCGCGGCGATTGCAGGACGGTTCATAGTGTACAGGTGCAGACCGTCGGCACCGTGCTCCTTAAGGTCGCAAAGCTGACGAGCAGCATAATCTACACCGGCTGCCTGCAGGCTCTCGG
This sequence comes from uncultured Collinsella sp., assembly GCA_900552295.1. Taxonomy (GTDB): domain Bacteria; phylum Actinomycetota; class Coriobacteriia; order Coriobacteriales; family Coriobacteriaceae; genus Collinsella. The sequence continues at coordinate 2,276 of URZB01000284.1, read as the reverse complement.
GGTCGTTCTCGTACTTGGCGAGAATCTTGATGACGGGGGAGGGCAGCGATGCGCCGCACATAAAGACCATGCGGCTGATTTGCGACTTGCCCATAAACGGCATGATGCCCGCGGTGATAGGCACGGTGATGCCGGCTTTGTCGGCAAGCTCGCGGAAGCGATAGAAGCACTCGTTATCAAAGAAGAGCTGTGTCACAAAGAAGCTCGCGCCGGCGTCTTGCTTTTGCTTGAGGTGCTCGACCGAGAGGTTGAGATCCTCGCAGGCAATGTGGCCCTCGGGGTAGGCTGCGGCGCCCACGCAAAAGCCGGCGTCGACGAGCTCGGGGATGAGGTCACGGGCGTAGGCGTAGTCAGAGGCGGGCTTGTCGTCCTCAGTCGCGCCGGCGGGCAGGTCGCCGCGCAGGGCCAGGATGTTTTCAACGCCGGCGGTGCGATACTCGTCGATCTTGGCGGCGATATCGGCGTGCGAGCGGCCCACGCAGGTAAGGTGTGCCACCGAGGGTGTATCGAATTCGCTCGTAATCATATGCGCGATGGGGGCGGTGGTGGCACCGTTGCCCGAGCCGCCGGCCGAGCAGGTGACCGAGACAAAGCTCGGCGAAAGCTTGCACAGATTGCCTGCCACCTCGCGAGCCGTGTCGAGGGTAAGCTCGCCCTTGGGCGGGAACATCTCAAACGAAACGGGTGCGGTGCCCTGGGATGCTGCCTGCTTAAAAACCTCGTCGACGCGCATATCGTGCTCCTTTAGAGACGTAATAGTGTGATGTGTTGTAAGGATTCTACAGCACCACTGTGCCACGGTGGAGTTTTACTCGCTATTTGGGGATACCAATCGAAAATGCTTCGCTATCGGCATTTCCTATAACAGGGTAGTCAATCTAAGATGGGACTATATTGAATGATATTTGATGCGAAATACCAGTTAAGAAAGCCCCGTCCCAAATTGACTACCCTTAAATCATGGGGAGAGGTCTGCAATTTATACAGTTGATTGGCCATTAAGGGCGGCAGCGCCGCTGTGATGCGGTAACCTCAATGATTGGTTTCGCGACAGCAACATAACGGTAATGTCGCGGAAACACGGCGAGTCTAAGCTATGACTCGTTCGTTAGTAATCAACACCGCTTCTCACGCGGTGCCGATACGAAGGGAGTTCCGTATGGCCGAACTTATTGACCGCTTCGGGACCATGGTGTTCTCTGAGGAAGTCATGAAGGACTACCTCCCCAAGGACATTTGGAAGCGCCTTGCTGCAACCCTCGAGGGCGGTGAGCCGCTCGACCTGGATGTGGCCAACGCCGTCGCCCATGCCATGAAGGTCTGGGCCATCTCCAAGGGCGCGACGCACTACGCACACTGGTTCCAGCCGCTTTCGGGCATTACTTCCGAGAAGCACGACAGCTTCCTGGAGCCCAACCACGACGGCACCGCTATTACCAAGTTTACGGGCAAGAACCTCATCCAGGGCGAGCCCGATGCCTCCAGCTTCCCCAACGGCGGCCTGCGTGCCACCTTCGAGGCCCGTGGCTACACCGCTTGGGATCCTACCAGCCCCGCCTTCATTAAGGACGATGTCCTGTGCATCCCCACGGCCTTCTGCTCCTACACGGGCGAGGCCCTGGACAAGAAGACCCCGCTGTTGCGCTCTATGACCGCGCTCTCGCGTGAGTCTAAGCGCGTTTTGGCGCTGTTTGGCAAGACCCCCAAGAAGGTCGTTCCTTCCGTGGGCGATGAGCAGGAGTACTTCCTGATCAAGAAGGACGCTTACCGCAAGCGCAGGGACCTGGTCATCACCGGCCGCACCCTCTTTGGCGCTGCCCCCTGCAAGGGCCAGGAGCTCGAGGAGCACTACTTTGGCGCTATCCGCCCCACCGTCTCGGCCTATATGAAGGACCTGGACGATGAGCTGTGGGCGCTTGGCATTCCCGCCAAGACCAAGCACAACGAGGTCGCTCCCTGCCAGCATGAGCTCGCCCCTGTCTATGGCGAGGTCAACGAGGCCATCGACCAGAATCTGGTCATGATGGAGAAGATGAAGCTCATCGCCTCCCGCCACGACTTGGTCTGCCTGCTGCACGAGAAGCCCTTCGAGGGCATCAACGGTTCGGGTAAGCACAACAACTGGTCGCTTGGCACCGAGTCCGAGAATCTGCTCGATCCGGGCGACACTCCGCTCGACAACCTGCAGTTCATCGTCTTCCTCACCGCGGTGATCGAGGCCGTCGATAACCTGTCTCTTATACACATCTCCGAGCCCACGAGACGGAGCTACATCT
>URZB01000283.1 GCA_900552295.1 uncultured Collinsella sp. | reverse complement strand
ACCTTATATCCCGCCCCTCCGGCGCCACACGGGAGCTGCGCACAAGTTATCCCCCGGCATTCAGAAAATCTAAGTGCCAAAAAATAAGATTTTTTGACTCCGTGTTGTATAACCCGCCATTCGTGGGTACCATTCAACGCGTACGCAAACAAAAAGGGTTAACCCGCGCGGCATGACCGCGCGGCCCACAAAGGAGGAAACAAGCATGTCGTCTTTGAAGCCGCTTGCAGATCGCGTCCTGGTCAAGCCCGACGAGGCCGAGCAGAAGACCGCTTCTGGCCTGTACATCGCCAGCAACGCTCAGGAGAAGCCGCAGCGCGGCACCATCGTTGCCGTTGGCGCCGGTAAGGTCAACGACAAGGGCGAGCGCATCCCCATGGACGTTCAGGTCGGCGACGTTGTCATCTACGGTAAGTTTGGTGGCAACGAGGTCAAGGTCGACGGCGAGAAGTATCTGCTGATGCGCGCCGACGACATCTACGCCGTCGTCGAGGCCTAGCCTCGTCAGAATCTCTGATTCGTCTTTGAACGCGCCTGCCGCATAGGACTCGGAAGCGGCGACGCGAGTCACATTTCTTTTGGAGGATTACCTACCATGGCAAAGAACATTACGTTCAACACCGATGCCCGCGCCAAGCTCGCAAAGGGCGTCAACACTCTGGCCGACGCCGTTACCGTCACCATGGGCCCCAAGGGCCGTTACGTCGCTCTGCAGCGCACGTTCGGTGCCCCGACCATCACCAACGACGGCGTTTCCGTCGCTAAGGAGATCGAGCTCGAGGACAACATCGAGAACATGGGCGCTCAGCTGGTGAAGGAGGTCGCCACCAAGACCAACGACACCGTGGGTGACGGTACCACCACCGCAACGCTCCTCGCCGATGTCATGATTCGCGACGGTCTCAAGAACGTGACCGCCGGCGCCAATCCCATCGCCATCCGCACGGGCATGAACAAGGCCGTTGACGCACTGGTCGAGAAGGTCAAGAAGGACGCCAAGGAGGTCAAGACCTTCGACGAGATCAAGAACGTCGGCGCCATCTCCGCGGGCGATCCGCAGATTGGCGAGAAGATCGCCGACGCCATGGAGAAGGTCGGCAAGGACGGCGTCATCACCGTCGAGGATTCCCAGACGTTCGACATTACCATCGACACCGTCGAGGGCATGCAGTTCGACAAGGGCTATGTCTCCGCTTACTTCGTCACGGACAACGACCGCATGGAGGCCGTGATGAAGGATCCGTACATCCTCATCACCGACCAGAAGATCTCCAGCGTTCAGGACATCATGCCCGTTCTCGAGGCTGTCCAGCGCGCTGGCCGTGGCCTGCTCATCATCGCTGAGGACATCGACGGCGAGGCTCTGCCGACCCTGGTCCTCAACAAAATCCGTGGCGCCCTCAACGTCTGCGCCGTCAAGGCCCCGGGCTACGGCGATCGCCGCAAGCGCATCCTCGAGGACATCGCCGTCCTCACCGGTGGTCAGGCTGCCCTGGACGAGCTGGGCGTGAAGGTTGCTGACATCACCGCCGATATGCTCGGTACCGCTAAGTCCGTCACCATCTCCAAGGACAACACCGTCGTCGTCGGCGGCGCTGGCTCCAAGGAGGCCATCGACGCCCGTATCGCTCAGATCAAGGGCGAGATGGAGAACACCACCTCTGACTTCGACCGCGAGAAGCTCCAGGAGCGCCTGGCCAAGCTCTCCGGCGGCGTTGCCGTCATCAAGGTCGGCGCTGCTACCGAGTCCGAGCTCAAGGAGATCAAGCACCGCGTCGAGGATGCCCTGCAGGCTACCCGCGCTGCTGTCGAGGAGGGCATTGTCGCTGGCGGCGGCGTCGCCTTCATGGACGCTGCTCCTGCGCTCGACGCTGTTGAGATCGACGACCCCGAGGAGAAGATTGGCGTCGATATCGTCAAGAAGGCTCTGACCGCTCCGGTCGCTACCATCGCCAAGAACGCTGGCTTTGAGGGCGCTGTCGTGGTCGACAAGGTTGCCGAGCTGCCCGCCGGCCAGGGTCTCAACTCTGCCAACGGCGAGTGGGGCGACATGATTGAGATGGGCGTCCTCGACCCCGTCAAGGTCAGCCGCGTCACCCTGCAGAACGCTGCTTCTGTCGCCAGCCTGATTCTCATCACCGAGGCCACCGTCTCCGATGTGCCCAAGAACACTCAGCTTGAGGATGCTATCGCTGCTGCTACCGCTGGTCAGCAGGGCGGCGGTATGTACTAAGGCCGACAAGGTCTAGAACTCCCACCGGGAATCCGCAGGGCGTGACGGGGTCTCTCCCCAGAACGTCCTCGGACATGCAAAGAGGCTCCGCATCGCGCTTCGCGCTGCGGAGCCTCTTTGCGTCCTGACGCTCCTATTTGGCAAGGTGTTTTTTAGAATCAAATTTGCGCTCGGCCTCGAACGCCTGCCTGTCCCAATCGAGCGGGAGCCCCGCCTCGACCCACGCCTCGTAGGCCC
>URZB01000282.1 GCA_900552295.1 uncultured Collinsella sp. | reverse complement strand
ATTTTGGTGCAGAAGGCGGCCGAGGCCGTGCAGCGCAGCATCGCTGGTGTTGAGGAGGATGTCGAGAAGGAGAATGGAAAGGGGGACCGCAGGAATGGCAGGTTGCTTAAGCAGTTGAAGAAGGGTCTTGGGTATTTGACTTCGACCCTTAAGCAGATCGAGAAGATGCAGAAGCGCCTTGGTGCCGCCGGTGAGAGCGAGCCGCTCAACAGCTTGCCAGCATCGGGTGGCGAATAGGTCGGGGCGATTCGGCTGCAATTCCGTGTCATCATCGCCACCGCTTAAGATGGTCCCGTGTTTGCCCATCTTTTTGCGAGGCGCGATGAGCATGTCGGCGACTTGCTCGATGTCTGATTTGCCCTTCGATCAGTTCTTGTCGAGCTCCTTTGGGCGGGAGGGGCAGCGATCTAGATATCCGCTCTTGGCATATGAGACAAGAAACCCGTAAGTCCGTGGCAATGTCAAAAGGCATACACAAGTGTCAGTCTTTTGACATCGTATGATTTTGGGGAGTGGCGCGCAGCGATCGCGCGCCACCCTGACGGCGTAAGCGTTTGCTTGCGTTGTAAAATCTAACGATATGAGCATCCCGGTTGCTTCTGTGCTTCGATGCTCTCGTCTTTGGCACCCTCCGCTCAGTGGGGGACTGACTGCAAACGGCGTAAACAAGAAAGAGGAGACAACCGCAAATGAAAGCAACCGAGGCAAATCTACTCGACCTTATGGGCGTGGCGAAGATGCAGTTCGTCATTCCCGTGTACCAGCGAATTTACTCGTGGAGTGTAAAAGAGTGCGAGGTGCTTTGGGATGACGTCATGCGAGCGGGTCGTGATGGCGTATCGCACTTCGTGGGGTCAATGCTTTATATCCCCGAGTCCGAGAGCTCTGCCACGAGCATTTCGCGCGTGCTTCTGATTGACGGACAGCAGCGCATGACGACGTTTTCGTTGATGATTGCAGCTTTGGCTGACTATTTGGAGAGCAACCCCGACAAGGCTGGCTTCCTTGGCGACCTCAAAATCTCGGCGCTGAGGAAAAATTACCTCTTTAACGATGACGACTACAACGGTCTGGCACGCTACAAGCTGGTGCTCTCGCAGGACGATAAAGAGACGCTGTTCTCCATCGTGTCTGGGGCTCCCGTGCCAGATGAAAAATCGGATCGCATTGTCGAAAACCATGCGTTCTTCCGTGAAAAGATGCACGGGAAATCATTCGACCCTGCAAGGCTTTGGGCGGGGCTAAACCGCGTGCAGGTCATCGACACTAAGCTCACCGCTGGCGTTGATAATGCCCAGCTCATATTTGAGTCCATGAACTCCAAGGGCAAGCCGCTCACGCCCATTGACCTCATCCGTAACTACGTTCTAATGTCGCTTCCCAACGACGAACAGACCAATCTTTATGAGGGTTATTGGCATCCACTCGAGTGCTTGTTCGGAAAAGGCGGCGAGGACGAGTTCAATGCATTTATCTGGTACTGGCTGTGGCTTAAAGTTCCCAATAGGATGCCGAAGGAGAACGAGGCCTACTACGAGTTTAAGCGCTATTTCGCCGACGACTACGATGGTGACACCGAGGGCCTGCTTAAGGAGCTGCGAGGGTATGCACATAGATACGCCAGTCTGTTCCTTGGTAAGGAGAAGGACGACGGACTGCGCCGAGTGTTCGGCAGAATCGTAAGCCTCGACGTGAAGCAGATAAGGCCCCTCTTAATGTTGCTTTATTCGGTTTACGAGGGGAATGGACTAGACCGCAATGCGTTTTTACGTATCTGCGAGACTATCGAGTCGTTTCTGTTCAGGCGAGCGGTTTGCGGCAGACTTACCACGGGCCTAAATAATTTCTTTGCCGGCATGTATCGCAATCTCGAGCAGCAGGACGATATCGAGGAGTACGTTACGGCGATGCTCCTTATCCACAGCAGCGGTATGACCGCATACTTTCCGACAGACGAGCATTTTGTCGAGGAGTTTAAGACGCGTGACTGCTACAACCGCTTCTCTAAAAAGCGCTATTACCTGGAACGCATGGAGAACTGGCACCACCCGAAGGAGTCCATCTCAGCCGACGATTACCAGATCGAGCACATCATGCCCCAGACGATCGATGATGAGCACGGCTGGAAGGAATCGCTTGGTGAGAACTGGGAAGACGTCCACGACAGGCTGTGCAACAACTTGGGAAATCTTACGCTGACGGGCTACAACCAGGAGTACTCAAACCGGTCGTTCTCGGACAAGCTCAATCTGCCTGACGTCGGATTTAAGTGCAGTCCGCTCTACCTGAACAAGTCGATCGCCTCGCGTGAAAAATGGGGTGAGGAAGAGATTGGACAGCGCGCGAACGAGCTGGCGAAAGAGGCGTGTGAGATATGGAAATATCCCGACCTTCCGGCAGACGTCGTCGACAAGTACCGTCCTTCTCGCGGGGAGTCTGATGAGGCTCCTATCTGGACTCCGCAGGAGAATCACCCCACC
>URZB01000281.1 GCA_900552295.1 uncultured Collinsella sp. | reverse complement strand
GAGCCTTATCGTCGGCAGCGTCAGATGTGTATAAGAGACAGGATGCCGATATGGAGGCCATCGCCGGTGCCATCACCCACGGCTCTCTCATGGGCGCTCGCGGTAACTCCGGCGTTATTACCTCGCAGATCCTTCGCGGCGTGGCCGAGGGCCTTGTCTCTGCCGACGAGCCTATTACGTCCGCCAACATTGCCTTCGCCTTCCGTCGTGCCGTCAAGGTCGCCTTCCAGGCTGTCCGCAAGCCCATCGAGGGCACGATCCTCACGGTCCTGCGCGATGTCTCGACCAAGGCCGATGAGTGCGAGAAGAAGAAGTTCTCGGCCGAGGATGCGCTCGATGCTATCGTCGTCGAGGCGTACCAGTCCGTCGCCCGCACGCCCGACTTGCTGCCCGTCCTCAAAGAGAACGGCGTGGTCGACTCAGGCGCCTTCGGCTTTGCCATCTTCCTGGAGAACTTTGTTGCCGCCGCGCTTGGTCGCAGCACCGTTGTCGAGGATTTCTCCGCTACGTTTGACTCCGCCGGCTCTGCCCGCGATGCCGCTCTTGGCCGCGTTGAGATCGAGGCTAACGACGACTGGGAGGGCTCGGAGTTCCGCTACTGCAACGAGTTTCTCTTTAAGGCCGACGCCCCGTTTGACGAGGACGAATGCCTTAAGTTCCTAGGCTCCATGGGCGACTGTGAGCTGCTCGTGGGCGCCTATCCCGACTACAAGATCCATGTGCACTCCAATACCCCCAACCTGGTGCTCGAGCACATGCTGCAGCTCGGTCAGATCTATGAGGTCTTTATCCACAACATGGAGATGGAGGCCCACGACCGTACCGCTAAGATCCACGAGGATCAGGAAAAGGCCGCCGAGCCCGCCAAGGCGCTGGGCTTTGTCGCCGTTGCCGCCGGTTCCGGCGAGGCCGACATCCTCAAGTCCCTTGGCGTCGACGTGGTCGTCTCCGGTGGCCAGACTATGAATCCCTCGACCGCCGACCTGCTGGGCGCGGTGGACCAGGTCAACGCGACCTCGGTCATCATCTTGCCCAACAACGGCAACATCCGCATGGCCGCTGAGGCTGCTGCCTCAGCCTGCACCGACAAGAAGGTCGCCGTCGTTCCCACCAAGACCGTCCCGCAGGCCTTCTCCGCGCTGTTCGCAGTCCTGCCCGATTCCGAGCTCGAGGATGCCGTCGCCGCCATGGTCGACGCCATCAGCGAGGTCCGCGATGGCGAGGTCACCCGCGCCGTGCGCGACTCCAGTGCCTCTGACGGTTCTCCGATTCACTCCGGTGACGTCATGGGTATCATCGCCGGCTCCATCGACGTGGTCGGCTCCGACGTGAAGCAGGTCACGCTCGACTGCATCAACCGCATGCAGGAGGAAGAGGAGGGTGACGCGCTGACGATTCTGGCCGGCGAGGAGCTGTCCGATGAGGCCTTCCAGGAGATCGTCGACGCTATCGAGGAGGCTCAGCCCGATCTGGAGATTGACGCCCATCGTGGCGAGCAGCCGCTCTATCCCGTGATCTTCTCGATCGAGTAGGCAACTGCCCATGTCCGAGCTGTGCTCCGTGCCGCGCGTCTCGGAGCGCTTTGCCCAGAGCAATGCGCTCGACGAGGATATCGCGCGACTCAAATATGTTTCGGGTAAACGTGAGGAGGCCCTTCGCCGTCTGGGAATTCGGACGGTGGGGGACCTCCTTCTCCATATCCCTCACCGATATCTCGACTTCACGCGCTCCTGGTCCATAGAGATGGCGCCCATCGGGACCGTGTGCACGATTGTCGCCACGGTCGATCGTGTCGTCCAAAAGCAGCCCCGCCCGCGTATGCAGGTGACCGAGGTCTCGCTGGTGGACGAGACAGGTGTGCTGCAAGTCGCCTTTTTCCGTCAGCCCTGGATTGCCCAGCAGTTTAAGCAGGGCGATCGCCTGGCCGTGATGGGTAAGGTCGAGTTTGCCTACGGCTTTAAGCAGATGGCCTCTCCGCATTTCGAAAAACTCGAGGGCGGGCGTGCCGCGGGCACCATCTTGCCGGTGCATTACGTGGGCGATGGCGTGAGCCAGGCGTGGATGCGCCGCATCGTAAGCGGCGCGCTCGAGGTTGTCGGCAATCCCTTCGACCCGATTCCCGCACGCTTGCGTGTCAAGCGCCGCCTGATGAGCAATGCCCGTGCACTGCGCTCAATTCACTTTCCCTCGAGTATGGCCGAGCGCGATAACGCGCGCCGCCGCCTTGCCTATGAGGAGTGCCTCTACCTGCAGCTGGCGCTGCGCTTGCGCAACGACGGCGGCTTGGTCGAAGTCGCTCCCTACGCCCACGCCGCGGGCGAGCATCTGGCGGCGCTCAGGGAAGCCCTGCCGTTTTCGCTGAGCGACGAGCAGGAAGCCGCATTCCAAGACATCCTGCACGACATGTGCGATGGCGGGCGCGTGATGAACCGCCTGCTGCTGGGCGACGTCGGTACCGGCAAGACGGCCGTCGCCGCCTGCGCG
>URZB01000280.1 GCA_900552295.1 uncultured Collinsella sp. | reverse complement strand
GGGCCAGGCCCGATTTTGCCTCTTGACAATGTCCTGCTCATATTAAAAGGAACGTTCCTAACTGCCGGTTGTGGGACAATACCGAGCGAACGTGATTGGTTGTCCGTGGAAAGGGTCGCGATGAACAGGTTGAGGACGCTTGCCGATGTGCTGCGACAGGCTGGCTTTGCACGCATCACGGGCCTGTTTCTTATCTTTTACCTGCTGTGCTCGACGGCTGTCTGGCTGTCCGAGCCCACGACCCTTACGTTTGGCGACGGCCTCTGGTTTAGCTTTGAGACCGTATCGACCATCGGCTTTGGCGATATCCCGGCCGAAACGCCGGTTGCCCGCGCTATCACTGTCGTTTTGAGCGTCATCAGCATCTTCTACATCGCCATGCTCACGGGCGTGGCGGTGAACTACTGCAATACGCTCATCAAGCTGCGCCAAAAGGACACCATGGCGCGCTTTATGGACGATCTTGAGCATTTGGAAGAGCTCGATCGTGACGAGCTCGCCGATCTGTCGCGCCGCGTGCGCGAATATCGCCGCCGCCAACGCTAGAACGGGCGCCGCGCGTCACGATGAGGGGGACTGAAATGAATATCACCGTGTATCTGGGTGCCAGCGTCGGTAGTGACCCGGCGTTTCTACCTGCGGTACAGGAGCTGGGCAACTGGATTGGCACCAACGGCCACGCGTTGGTGTACGGCGGGTCCAAATCGGGCCTGATGGGCGCGCTCGCCGATAGCGTGCTCGATGCTGGCGGACATGTGACGGGCGTGGAGCCGAGCTTTTTTATCGAGGCCGAGTTTCAGCACGACGGAATCGACGATCTCATCGTGACGAGCGATATGGCCGAGCGTAAAGCCAAGATGATCGAGCTTGGTGACGCCTTCATTGCCTTTCCCGGCGGGACGGGTACGCTCGAGGAGATTGCCGAGGTCATGTCCGCGGTGTCGTTGGGGCATCTCGATGCGCCGTGCATTTTGTACAACCTGAACGGTTACTACAACGACCTCAAGGCGCTGCTCGGGCACATGATTGATAAGGGGCATTCGAGCCTGAAGCGCCAGCACGGCATCTACTTTGCCGACGATTTGCGCGAGATTGCCTCGATTATCAACGGATAAGCCTTGAGCCTGCCCCACTATGGCTCCCAATGGTGCCGTTTGCGGCGCAGACGGTTGGCTTGTCTGGGCCACACTCGCTCTACAATAAAACGTATCTATGTCGACTTTGACCGCGGGAGGACCCGATGGATAACCTTGCCAAACCCACAAACCGCGCGCTGTTTTTAGTTAGCGTTGCCGTGACCGGTGCGTTCGCAGGTGCCGCAGTCTGGCTGTTCTTCTTTGCGATGGAGCACGGCATCGACTATCTATGGACCGAGATTCCACACGCGCTGGGCGTCGCTTCGCCCGAGCTTGCCAGCGGCCCGTTTGGCTTTCTGCCATACCCGTTTTTCGTCTGCCTGCTGGGCGGCCTGCTGATCGGTCTGTACGAAAAGACGACGGGCACCAAGACCGATGACCTCAACCAGGTGATGGCCAAGGTAAAGCGCGATGGACGCTACCCGTACGACAATCTGGGCAAGCTTTCGCTCGCGGCATTGCTGCCGCTGCTGTTTGGCGGCAGCATTGGACCGGAGGCCGGCCTGACCGGCGTCATCGCGGGTCTGTGCAGCTGGGTCGGCGATCGCATGCGTCGCTTTGGCGCCGAGTTTAGGGAGCTCACGCTGCTGGGCACCCAGGCTGCCCTGACGGCACTCTTTACCGCGCCCGTCTTTGGCTTTGTGGCGCCGCTTGCCGGAAGTACTGACGGCCAGGGCGAAGACGCCGACGATGAGTCCATGTCCGGCGAGATCACCATCAAGCTGCCCAAGGCGCAAAAGATGGTGGTCTACGGCATTGCGATTGCCGGCGGTCTGGGCACCTACCTGCTGCTTGGCCAGCTTGTGGGCGGTGGCATGGGCATGCCCAGGTTCGAGGCTGCCGAGGTAGGCAACCTGGAACTTGTTTGGCTCATTCCGCTGGCGCTGGTCGGCACCGTATGCGGTTGGCTGTTCTTTGTCTCTGAGCATGCGAGCGAAGCGCTTGCCCATGCAATAGGGGCGCGCCCTGTCGTCAAAGCCATGCTGGCCGGTCTGGCGCTCGCCATCTGCGGCACGGTCCTGCCCTACACCATGTTTGCCGGTGAGACCCAGGCCGACGTGCTCATGGAAACCTACCTGACCATTCCCGCTGGCGTGCTTATCGCGACCGGTCTTGTTAAGGCCATGCTGACGCCCGCCCTCATCAACCTTGGTTGGCGTGGCGGCCACTTCTTCCCGGTTATCTTCTCGGGTGTGAGCCTGGGCTACGGCCTTGCCATCCTCACCGGCGCAGATCCGGTCTTTTGCGTCGCCGTCTGCACGGCATCGACGATGGGTGCGGTCATGCGCCAGCCGGTCATGGTCGTGGGCCTGCTGCTCATGTGCTTCCCACTCAAGGGTATCGTCTGCATGAT
>URZB01000279.1 GCA_900552295.1 uncultured Collinsella sp. | reverse complement strand
GATTTTGCCTCTTGACAATGTCCTGCTCATATTAAAAGGAACGTCCCCAAGTGCCGCATCCGGGCCATGGCAACGCCGATGTTTTGGCAACGACAGCGAAAGCCCGCCAGAGCGAGCAAGGTGCCTTGAAACAAGGCGGCATTGATCTTCTGATCATGCCGCCGAAGTTGAAAGGCAGATTGCCGCTCTGGCGGGCTTGCAGCGTCGACCGATCCGCCGTTCGTTAGAACGGCGGAACCAACCCTACATCACCATAACGTAGCGCGATCCCACGTAGTACTGCTTACCCATCAAAACCGGCTCGTCATCGGGACCGGTAAAGCCGGCACGCAGGTTGAGCAGCGGATCGTGCGGAGCAATGCCCAGCTCGGCCGCCTGCTCGGCGTTAGCTCGAACGGCCTCGACCGTACGGTAGCCAACCGAGACAATCGGCGTTCCGCCAACACGCTCGACCTCGGCAAAAATCGACTTGTCCTCAAGATCGGCCGTCAACAGCTCACGGTAGGCGTCAAACGGCACAAAGATGTTCTCCTCAAAGATGGGCTCGCCGTCGGCCGTACGCACGCGCTTGATATGCAGCAGCAGCGCATCCTTCTGCAGGCCAAAGAACTCCATCTCGTTTTGGCGCGCCGGCACAATCTGGCGATCGACCACATGTGCACCGGCCTTCATGCCGTTGTTGGCACACAGCGCGGTAAACGTCTGCAGCGTCGAGGCGTGAAACTGGCGATTGATGTGCGGCGTGGAGACAAAGGTGCCGCGGCCCTGCTGCTTAACCAGGTAACCATCGGAGCACAGCTCCTCGACAGCGCGGCGCACCGTAATTCGGCTCACGTCGTACTGCTCGGCTAGCTCAAGCTCGGACGGAATACGCTCCTTGGGTGCATAAACACCTTTCTCGATCGCATCCTTGATTTCGTCGTAAATCTGCTGGTAAAGCGGTGCATTTTTGGGCGTAGGCATATCTAATCACTCTTATCGAAATATCGAAATAACTAATACGTATATAACGTCTAGTTTCATGTTACCTCATAATGATAAAACGATACACCCTCCCTACCAAAAAGCGACAGCTTCATTTTGGTAGGTTTTATCTGGGCAAACGAGAGCCTCCTGAAAGCAACGAGGCTTTCGGGAGGCTCAAGCGGACAGGATTGCGCCAGGCCGGCAAAATGCCAAAACCCTACTTGCCGTCGTCCTGCTGCAGGCTATCCTGCTCGCTGAGGCGCGCCTGCCTGCTGGCCATGCGTGCGGGCTTGTCGGGATCGGGAACGGCCGTGGGCATGGGCTCGTCGACATGACCGCCCCACCAGCCGCCCACAAAGTTGAGCGTGTGGAACACATTGATCACGGCGCCGGGATCAATGTCGCACACCAGCTTGATAATGTCCTGGCTCTCGTAGGTCGATACAACGGCGTGCAGCAGGTACATCTTCTCGCGGCTGTATCCGCCAATGACCTCGGCGCAGCTAATGCCATGCTGAAAATGGTCAACATAGGCGGTCATGACCTCGTCCGCCTTGCGCGTCGTGATCTGCAGCGTCACGCGATCGTAGCGACGATAGAAGCTGTCGATGGTCTTTGTCGAAATAAACTGGAACACGATGGAGTACGCCGCGTTGTCCCAGCCAAACATAAAGCCAAAGATCGCCAGGATAAAGCAATTGAAACCAAAGATAACGCCCCAGATGGTCTTGCCCGTGTGGTTGGAGACCCACAGCGCGATAAAGTCGGTGCCGCCGGTAGATGCACCGGACTTTAGCGCGATGGCAGCGCCCAGACCCGAGACCACGCCGCCAAAAATGATGAGCATAATCTTGTCACCCAAAAATGGAGCGAAGTGAAAGACGTTGAGGAACAGCGACGAGAGCACGACCTGCATCATCGAGAAGATGACAAAGCGCTTGCTAATGCCGCTCCAGCATAGGAGCGCCACGGGGATGTTGAGCGCGAGCATACCGAGCGAGATGTCGATGTGAACGCCGCCCAGCGAGGTAACGCGATCGAGCAGGACCGCGACGCCGGTGAGACCGCTCGGAAGCAGGTCGGCGGGCTGAATGAACGCCTGGATCAGGAATGTCTGGAGAACGGCGGAAATCGTAACCGCCACGGCAGTAATGGCGCGGCGGACGATGGTAAGGCGGCCGAGCATGAGCACGCGGTCCGTGAGCTGATCGATGGCGTTCGCCACGTAGGCTCCTTTCGAAGGCAGATGTGGTTGTGGGGCATGCCCGCGATTGTAGCATGGAGCGTGCGGGGACGCTTCAATTCAACCTCCCTCGACAACCAAAACGGGACCAGCAACCCCCACGACCAAAGGCCCAAATTACAAGTGAGTAGACTTTTTACGATCTGCCGAGCACACCCAAAACCGCCACCCCTGTGACCTGCGGTTTTACTAGAGCAAATGCACTTTGTGCTCGTCCTGCACCAAAAAGTCTACTCACTTAGTCCGTATCGAAGCCAAACGAATCCAAATCTGTCTCTTATACACATCTGACGCTTGCC
>URZB01000278.1 GCA_900552295.1 uncultured Collinsella sp. | reverse complement strand
GCTTAGAGATGGACTCGTTGCGGCGGCAGCTGTCGAGCACCTCCTTGCAAATGCGGTACTGCTCCAGCGGGCGCTTGCCCGAGTTGTCGTGGTTGCAGTCGATGACCGCCGCCGGGTTGGCGTAGCCGGCGTGCTCGGTATAGCGCTCGGCCAGGCGCTCCAGGTGCTCGTAGTGGTAATTGGGGTAGGTACGACCATCGAGACCGATGTAGCCACGCATAACGGCGTGTGCGAGCGGATTGCCGTCGCACTCGACCTCCCAGTTGCGGAAGATGAAGCTCTGGTGCGCCTGCGCGGCGTAAATGGAGTTGAGCATAACGGTGGTAGAGCCGGCAGTGGGATTCTTCATGCCGACGGGTACCGAAATGCCGCTCGACACCAGGCGATGCTCCTGGTTCTCGACCGAGCGTGCGCCCACGGCAACATAGCTCAGCAGGTCAACGAGGTATTGGTAGTTGGACGGGTAGAGCATCTCATCGGCGGTGAAGAAGCCGGTCTCCTCGATGACGCGCAGGTGCATGTGGCGGATGGCCTTGACGCCCTCGAGCAGGTCGTCGGGAGCCTCGGGGTTGGGGTTGTGCAGAAGACCCTTGTAGCCGGTGCCCTTGGTGCGCGGCTTATTGGTGTAGACGCGCGGAATGATGATGAGCTTGTCCTTGACCTCTTCGGCGGTCTTGGCCAGTCGGTTCATATACTCGAGCACCGAATCCTCGCGGTCGGCAGAGCACGGGCCGATGATGAGCACCTTACGTGCGTCCTCGCCGGTAAAGACTTTGGCGACCTCGGCGTCAAATGCCTGCTTTTTGGCGGTAAGCTCGGCAGAAAGTGGCATTTCCTCGCGGATCTCCATGGGGATCGGCAGCCTGCGTTTGAATTCCATGGCCATAGGGGTCTCCTCAATCTATAGAAAGAGCAATAAGCGTATTGTCGAATGCTCGGCATTATCCGCTGTCGCACGCTAAAGTGCAAGCCCTTGTCACCCCGAAACCTACCAAAAAGGGACAGGTTTATTTTGGCAGGTTTTATCTGGGTAAACGTCGGCGGATGCCGGGAGGGAGCGGCGCCGCGCGGGACCCTAAGGCTGTTGTCGGTTCCCTAGGAAATACCCTGTGGGCAAAAAATGCCAAATATGAGTACGGTTGCTATCTTAGTATCATATTGCCTTCGCAAAATAATAGACATAACAGCAAAATATGTTCATTAACGCAAACACATATAAGTCCGCTATGGTGCTGTTTGATCAATTTAGGGACGCGTGTAAGCCGTGGGAGCGGCATTTGAGGCGGTTTTGGCTGTTACTAAAAAGGTAACAGTACTCATATTTGCCCTTTTTTGCCCACGGGGTCTGGAAAGCGCCGTCAGTGAGGTCTCAGGGAAGGCGTTTCGAGGCTCGAAGGACACAAAACGGGGGTGCAGGTTGTCCTGCGCCCCCGTTTTCTTGGCATTGCGGTTGTTTGCCGCCGGTTTTTACGCCGCTTCGTCGAACTGCGAGTTGTACAGGTCGGCGTAGAAGCCGCCCTGGGCGAGCAGCTCGTCGTGCGTGCCCTTCTCGACGATGTCGCCGTCGCGAATCACCAAGATCACGTCGGCGTTTCGGATCGTGGACAGGCGGTGCGCGATGACAAAGCTCGTGCGGCCCTGCATCAGCGCATCCATGGCGCGCTGGATGAGCTCCTCGGTGCGGGTATCGACGTTGGAGGTCGCCTCGTCCAGAATCAGCGCCGGACGGTCGGCCAAAATGGCGCGGGCGATGGTCACGAGCTGGCGCTGACCCTGCGACAGGTTGGTGCCCTCCTCGTTGATCATAAAGTCGTAGCCACCGGCGAGCGTATGAATAAAGTGATCGCAACGTGCGGCGCGCGCGGCGGCCTCGACCTCGGCGTCGCTCGCGTCGGGGCGTCCGTAGCGGATGTTCTCGCGGATGGTGCCGTTAAACAGCCAGGTATCCTGCAGCACCATGGCAAACTCGCCGCGCAGCGCCGCGCGGTCCCAGTCGCGCACGTCGACACCCTCGACGCGCAGCGAACCGCCGTCCACATCGTAGAAGCGCTGCAGCAGCTTAATGAGCGTGGTCTTGCCGGCGCCGGTGGGGCCGACGATGGCGATGGTCTGGCCGGGCTGCGCCTCGCAGCTAAAGTCGTGGATGATGGTCTTGTCGGGCGTGTAGCCAAACTTGACATGGTCGAACTCCACGTGGCCGGGGCGCTTCTCGGGAATCTGCGCGTCGGCCTTCTGCTCCTCCTCGGGCGCGGCCAGGAACTCAAACACACGCTCGGTGGCGGCGGCCATCGACTGCATCGTGTTGCTCACGTTGCCCAGCTGCTGCACCGGCTGCGTAAAGTTGCGCACGTACTGGATAAAGCTCTGGATGTCGCCGGGCGTGGCATTGCCGGTCAGCGCGAGCTGCGCGCCCACCACGACGACGCCCACGTAGCCCATGTTGCCCACCAAGCTCATAAGCGGCATCATCAGGCCCGACAGGAACTGCGAGCGCCAGCCACTAATAAAGAGGC
>URZB01000277.1 GCA_900552295.1 uncultured Collinsella sp. | reverse complement strand
TCGGCAGCGTCAGATGTGTATAAGAGACAGCTAATAAAGAGGCGGTCGTTTTGACGGTCGAACTCTTCGATCGAGGCCTCGGCGCGGTCGAACACCTGAATGACGTTCTGGCCGGCAAAGTCTTCCTCGATAATGCCGTTGACGGCGCCCAGAACCTGCTGTTGCTCGCGGAAGTACGGCTGCGAGAAGTGAATCATTACGGTCAAGATAATCGCGGCGGCCGGCAGCGTGAGCACGGTGACGCCGGTAAGCGGCAGGCTGATCGAAAGCATCATGACGAGCACGCCGATAATCTGCGTCATCGACGTGATGAGCTGCGTCACGCTCTGGTTGAGCGACTGACCCAGCGTATCGACGTCGTTGGTGATGCGGCTGAGTACGTCTCCCTTGCTGTGGCCGTTGAAGTAACTCATCGGCACGACGGCAATCTTGGCGGCGATTTCCTTGCGCATGCGGTAGCAGATCTTTTGCGTGACGCCGGTCATGAGCCAGCCCTGGACCAGGCTGCAGACAGAGCTCGCCAGATACAGGCAGAGCAAAAAGCCGAGCGTCTTGGCGATCCAGTCAAAGTCAACGTCGCCGGTGCCGTTGACCTTGGCGACCAGGCCTTCGAACAGCTTGGTCGTAACCTGGCCGAGCACCTTGGGTCCCACAATGTTAAAGATGACCGAGCACACGGCAAAGGCGACGGCGGCAAACACGGCAATCTTGTGCTGGCCGATATAGCCGAGCAGCTGCCTCATGGTGCCCTTAAAGTCCTTGGCCTTTTCGCCGCGACGCATGCCGCCCATGCGGCCCATGGGACCACGCTGGCGGGTGGGCTTGGGAATCTGAGTCTTGGTCTCGTCTGCCATTAGCGCTCGCCTCCTTCCATGACGGCTGCAATTTCTTCTTGGGTAAGCCCCAGCTCCTCGGCGGAAAGCTGCGACTGTGCGATCTCCAGGTACGCCGGGCAGTTGCGCAGCAGCTCCTCGTGCGTGCCGGTGCCCACTACGTGGCCGTCGTCGAGCACGATGATCTGGTCGGCGTGCATGATGGTCGCGATGCGCTGGGCCACGACCACGAGCGCGGCGTCGGTGACGTTTTTGGCCAACTCCTCGCGCAGGCGAGCGTCGGTCTTGTAGTCGAGGGCACTAAACGAGTCATCGAACACCACGACCTCGGGCTTTTTGGCCAACGCGCGGGCGATGGCCAGGCGCTGGCGCTGGCCGCCCGAGACATTGGATCCGCCCTGGCTGATGGGGGAGTCGTAGCCGCCCTCGCGCTCGGCGATAAAGTCCTCCGCCTGGGCGACGCGTGCCGCCTGGCGCATATCCTCGTCACTCACCATATCGCCGGCAAACTTGAGGTTGCTCTCGACGGTGCCCGAGAACAGGCGACCCTGCTGCGGGATATAACCAATACGGCGGCGTAGCTCGGAAAGGGTCATGTCACGCACGTCGATGCCGTCGAGCGAAATGCTGCCGCCTGTGACGTCGTACAGGCGCGGAATCAGCTGCACGAGCGTGGACTTGCCCGAGCCCGTGGAGCCAATGATGCCGAGCATCTGACCGGCATGCGTGGTGAAGTTCACGCCGCTGATGACATCGGCGCGGGCATCGGGATACTGGAAGCTCACGTCGCGGAAGGTGAGCTCGCCGCGTGACGCGCTGGTCGCGGGCAGTTTGGGCGAGGAGGGGTCGTTGATGCTCGTGGGGCAGGTGATGACCTCTTCCACGCGCTCGGCTGCGACCTCGGCGCGGGGCAGGATGACCGAAACCATGGTGAGGATCATAAACGCCATGACGATCTGCATGGTGTAGGAGATAAACGCCATCATGTTGCCGACCTGCATCACGCCGTCGGACACGCCCTGCGCGCCAAACCAGACGATAAGCACGGTGATGCAATTCATGACCAGCATCATGAGCGGCATCATAAAGCTCATGGCGCGGTTGGTGTAGAGCTGCGTGGTCATCAGGTCGAGCGAAGCCTTGTCAAAACGCTCGAGCTCATGCTCCTCGCGGTTGAACGAGCGGATAGGCATAAGGCCGTCGAGCAGCTCGCGGGCGGTAAGGTTCACGCGGTCCACAAAGCTCTGCATCTTTTTGAATTTGGGCATAGTGAGGCCCATAAGCACGCCGACGACGGCCGAGACCGCGATGATGGCCACGGCGATGGTCCACTCCAGGCCGGTGTGGTTGGCCAGGACGCGCATGACGGCGACGATGCCCATGACGGGCGCCATCAGACACATGCGGATAAACAGGGTTGCGGCCATCTGAATCTGCTGAATGTCGTTGGTGCAGCGGGTAATGAGCGAGGCCTGGCTAAACTTGCCCACCTCGGCCGGCGAGAAGTGCATAACCTTGTTGAAGGTCTCGCGGCGCAGGTCGCGGGCGATGGAGCAGGCGGTGCGCGAAGCCACGGCACCGGTCAGGATGGTGGCGACGAGCGACACCAGGCACAGCCCAAACATCGTGGTCGCCATGCGGCCCAGGTAGGCGTTCTGCACGTCGGCGGGGTCGATGCCCTGTGCCTTGTACTCGTCCTGTACATAGC
>URZB01000276.1 GCA_900552295.1 uncultured Collinsella sp. | reverse complement strand
CTCAAGAGCCGCGCCTTTGGTCTGCCCGAGCTGTTCTCCCAGGATTTGGAGACCGCTGCATCCGACCACGCCGACGGCAAGCCCGTACTGGTCGCCTGCGCCGGTTGCTATCCCACCGCAACGAGCCTTGCCGCCGCGCCTGCCGTGCGCGCCGGCTGGGTTGCCCAGAGCGGTCCCGTGATCGTTGACGCTATCAGCGGCGTGACGGGTGCCGGTAAGTCCTGCAACGCCCGTACACATTTTTGCAGCGCGGACGAGAATCTGGAGGCCTATGGCGTGGGCAAGCATCGTCACACGCCCGAAATCGAGCAGATCTTGGGCCTAATCGATCGCGTCGTCTTTACCCCGCACCTGGCACCGCTCAAGCGCGGTCTGCTCTCTACGGTGACGATGCCGCTTACACCGCAGGCTATCGATACCTTGACCCTTGAGGACGTTGTCGACCATTACAAGCAGTTCTACGCCGGTCGCACTTTTGTGCGCGTGCTCGATGCCGGCCAGCAGCCCAAGACGGCTTCGGTCGTCGGCACCAACGCCGCCCAGATCGGCCTCGCGCTCAACAAGCGCGCGGGCGTTCTGGTGGCTACGGGCGCCATCGACAATCTGTGCAAGGGTGCAGCAGGCCAGGCGGTCCAGTGCGCCAACATCGTCTTTAGTTTTGACGAGCGACGAGGCTTGCCCACAGTGGCGTGCCCGGTGTAGCACATTCGATTGTTAGCGATTTGGTAGTCGGGCATCGAGTTGGGCGCCACTTTTAAGCTGGTCTCATGATTGTGGCTGGCATGGCGCTCCAACCGATGCCCATTTTTTGTTTGACATAAGGAGTCATAAAGACGATGAATGCTGAGCAGTTCGATATCAAGATCCGTGCCGTAGAGGGCGGCGTAACGGCGGCAGCCGGCTTTAAGGCGGCGGGCATCCATGCCGGATTCCGCAAGAATCCCGAGCGCCTGGATTACGCGCTCGTCGTGCCCGATAAACCCTGTCCCGGGGCCGGCGTGTTTACGACTAACCGCTTTTGTGCGGCGCCCGTGCAGGTGAGTCGTGCCAACCTGGGCGGCGCCGACAAGGGCTATGGCATCATCGCCGGTGTTTCTATCAACTCTGGCAACGCCAACGCCGCCACGGGTGAGACCGGTCTTGCCTGCGCGCGCGAGACCTGCAACATCGCCTCGCAGGTCATCGGCTGCGAGCCTCAGCAAATCCTGGTCGCCTCCACGGGCGTAATTGGTCAGATTCTTCCGATTGACACGTTTGAGACTGCCGTTCCTGCCGCCTACGAGGCGCTCTCCTCCCACGGTGGCGCCAATGCCGCTCGCGCTATCATGACGACCGACACGCACTCCAAGGAGTACGCCGTGTCCTACGTCAGTGAGGCTGCGGGACACGCGGGCAATGCCTATACGGTGGGCGGTATGTGCAAGGGCTCGGGCATGATCATGCCCAACATGGCCACCATGATCGCGGTCATCACTACCGATGCCCCTGTCGAGCCGGAGGCTCTCCACTCCCTGCTGCTCTCGACCGTCAAACAGACCTTCAACAAGGTAACGGTCGATTCCGACACCTCGACCAACGACACCTGCATCATGCTTGCTTCCGGCGCTGCCGCGGATGCCGAGCCCATTGTCGAGGGCTCTGACGCCTTCGACGAGTTGGTCTTTGCCGTGCATGAGGTGTGCGAGAGCCTGGCGCGCAACATCGCCGCAGATGGCGAGGGCGCATCCAAGCTCGTGACGGTTAACGTCACCGGCGCCGCGAACGACGAGGAGGCCGATGTCGCGGCGCGCGCTGTTGCAAACTCGCCGCTCGTCAAGACCTGCATCGCCGGTCACGACTGCAACTGGGGTCGCGTTGCCATGGCGCTCGGCAAGTGCGGCGTGCAATTTAACCAAGAAGATGTGTCCATCGATATGATGGGTATGCCCGTCTGCCGCGACGGCCTGACCGTTCCCTTTGACGAGGACGAGGCGCTGCGTCGCTTTGAGGCGCCCGAGATCGTGATCTCAGCAGACCTGGGCGCGGGCGACGCGGCAACCACCGTGTGGACCTGTGACCTCACGCACGAGTACATCTCCATTAACGGCGACTACCGTTCCTAGACTCCCGATGTGCCGCGCGTCCCGCTGCAATCGCGGGCAACGAGGTACGGCGCGATAGCTACACGAAAGACGAGGCAGACTATGAAGTTCGCACGCGATTGCCGCTCGAGCGAATCCAACGAAGTTACCGCGCAGCTGCTGTTCGAGGCGCTGCCGTGGATTAAGAACCTGACCGGTAAGACGGTCGTTATCAAGTACGGCGGTGCCGCCATGGTCGACGAGCAGCTGCGTCGTGACGTGATGAGCGACATCGTCCTGCTCAAGATTATCGGCATGCGCCCTGTTATCGTGCACGGTGGCGGCAAGGCCATCAACGAGGCGCTCAGCCACTACGACATCCCCGTCGAGTTTAAGAACGGCCAGCGCGTGACTACGCCTGCCACCATGGACATCGTGCGCGAGGTACTGGGCGGCAAGGTCAATCAGGAGCTGGTCGCGGCGCTCAACCAC
>URZB01000275.1 GCA_900552295.1 uncultured Collinsella sp. | reverse complement strand
CACCGTAGGCGACGAGCGCCACAGTGGCCACGAGCACACCGATATGCACCTTTTGGCGAAACGTGCCGCGCGAGGCCGAAAGTTGCTTGTTGACGCGGTCCAGGCTGCTGCGAGAGCCGGTCTTGGTTGAACGGAACAGATCCGCCGGAGAAAAATCCATCGCAACCTCCTATCGAACCGAAGAATCGCCCGAGGCCGAAGAGGTATCGGGCTCGTCATAAATCACGCCGAGCACGTCGCGCACGACATGCATCGCGGTATCTGAGCCGCCGCCGCCCTGCTCCAGGACGGTAGCGATGACATACTTGGGATCATCGGCCGGTGCATAGGCGCAGAACCACGCGTATTCGTCCTCGCCACTTTTCTCGCCCGTGCCCGACTTGCCGTATACCTGCGGCGTCAGGGTGCCAAAGTGAGCCGCCAGGGACGTCGATGCCGTGTAAATCACGTCGTGCATGCCGTTGCGAACAAGAGCCAAATCCGAATCACTGTTGATCTTGGCCTCCAGGCGCTTCTTCTTGCCCTTGCCGTTGTACTTATAGGCATCACCGTCGCCATCGCGCGACACGGCAGACAAAAACACGTGAGGCACGTACTGTTTGCCGCCGTTGGCAAGACCCATATAGGCGCACGCCATCTGCAGGGGCGTCACCAGGATGTCGCCCTGGCCGATAGCAATGTTAGTCATATCGCCGGCATTCCACTTGCGGTCCTCGGCAGATGCGTCGGTGAAGTACGACTCTTTCCACTCGGCATCGGGAATACGGCCCGCGCCCTCACTCGGCAGATCGATACCGCAGGTCTTGCCTAGGCCCCAGCGACGAAAGACCTCCTGCAGGCCCTCGGGATGTTGCTCGTCATAAAAGAATGCCTTGCCCATGTCATAGAAGACAGGGTCGCACGAGTTGGCGATACCCGACTGCAGCGTCATGGTGCCGTGGCCGGAATGCAGCCAGCAGTACTTGCCCCACGACTTGCCCAGACCCGTCCAATAGCCCGTGCAGTTGGTCGTCTGCCCCGACGTGTAGGTTCCAAACTCAAGACCGGCCAGTGCCGAGAGCGGCTTGATGGTCGAGGCCGACATGTACTGTCCGCTAATGGCGCGGTTGAGCAGCGGGTGCGAACCCTTGTCATCATTGAGCTCGGTCCACACGTCATTTGAGACGCCGCCGATAAAGACGGACGGATCGAACTTGGGCTGGCTCGCCATGCCCAAGATCTCGCCATTGTTGGGATCGAGACACACCACAGCGCCGTTGCCGGCATTGCTGTAGCCAGTGGTCTTGGCAAGCTCGATAGCGCTCGCCAGCGCCGTCTCGCAGGCCTGCTGGATCTTAAGGTCGAGCGTGAGCTTAATGTCGGAGCCGGCCTTCGCAGGCACGGCACCGGCCTGACCGGTCACATTGCCCGAGGCATCGACCTTGACGGTCTGCTCGCCACGAATACCCTGCAGCAGGTTTTCGTAGTAGCTCTCAACGCCCGCCTGGCCCACGATATCGCCCGACTGGTACGTAATCTTGCCAGCAGAAGCATCATCATCGCCAGAGGTTTTCTTATTCTGGGCCTCGAGCTGCTCGGAGGTAATGGTGCCGGTATAGCCCAAGATATGGCATGCCGTCTCGCCATATGGATACTGGCGCTCGGTACGCTCGGCAATCTTGACGCCCGGGAACTCGCCGGCATGCTCCTGAATATAGGCAACCGTGGAGCGACGGACGTCCGTCGCGATGGTATGCAGGCTCTGAGCGCCCTCTGTATTGTCCTGAATATTGCGAAGGACCGCCACGTAAGGCATTCCAAGCACGTTGGCAAGATGGCGAACCAGAACCTCATCCTCCGCAAGGTCGCGGTAGGCCACGACAGCAAGTGAGGGACGGTTCTGGACAAGCGCCACGCCATTGCGGTCAAGGATGCGACCGCGCACAGCGGGTGTGGTAACGGTGCGAGTCTGATTACTATTGGCCTGCTTCTCGTAATAGTCCGACGAGACCATCTGCATGCCCCACAGCTTGACGGCAAGCGCCGCAAACATCGCGCCCACACCCGTGGTAAGGATGGAAAAGCGGCCCTTAAAGGCGGTCGCCGCGGTATTTCCCTCGCCCTCGGTGGCGCGCGGGGCCGTTCCATGCTGCGTATCGTAGGTAAAACGGGAATCGCCACGACGCATGATGACCAGCGCGACCACGATGGCCACAACCAGCACGATACCGGCGACAATAACCGTCAACTGGGAAGACATCTACGGGCCTCCCCTATTTGAGCTTGCGGGTCTTGGGCTTAAAGCGCATACCCGTCTGGCGTCCGCCACGCGCGGAGAATCCATAGCCGGACTGCGGCACGACGCCGGACATCAAAAACGGAATGGCAACCAGACCCGTCAGGATCGAGGACGGCAGTGCATGGCCGAAGATCGCCACGACAAAGCTCGTCTCCAAACCCATAAACAGCAAGATGATGCTGTAGATCACATTAATGACGAGCGCGAAGGCGCCCACGGTGACGCCGCGCGCACTCGGGCTACCGCCCGTCTGACCGACGGCACTGTGCACCAGGGCAAAAGA
>URZB01000274.1 GCA_900552295.1 uncultured Collinsella sp. | reverse complement strand
TGTAGCTCCGTCTCGTGGGCTCGGAGATGTGTATAAGAGACAGCTACGAACCAGCTGCTCGAGCGCATCGCCCTTTTGCGTGCCAAGCAAACTATCTACCCGGCACAAGACGACATCCTCAGTGCCCTCGCCTACACGCCGGCCGACCAGGTCAAGGTTGTCATCTTGGGTCAAGACCCCTATCACGGACCCAACCAGGCCATGGGGCTGTCGTTCTCGGTCCCCGCGACGCAAACCAAGTTGCCGCCGAGCCTGCGCAACATCTACAAGGAACTCAATGCCGATCTGGGTTGTCCCATTCCCGCCACAGGAGATTTAACGCCATGGGCACAACAGGGCGTCCTGCTTCTCAACACTACGCTCACCGTGCGCGAGCATGCCGCGAACTCGCACGCCAAGCTGGGCTGGAGCACGCTCACCGACTACGTTATCGAACGCTGCTGCCAGCTGCCTCAACCGGTTGTCTTTTTGGCATGGGGCCGCTTTGCCCAGCAGGTGGTCGAGGGCAAGCTCGTCGCAACTGACGCGGGCAAGGCAACCGACAAGTTCTGTCTGGCCTCCACGCACCCCTCGCCGCTTTCGGCCAATCGTGCCACGGCAGAACTCCCCGCCTTTATGGGGTCGCGTCCCTTCTCGGCAGCCAATCGGCTACTCGAACAGCACGGCTCGACCCCCGTCAACTGGACTTGCCTCGGCTAAAAATCGATACATCAAAAACGCGCCCGACGGCTTTCCATCGGGCGCGTTTCCTATTCGGGCCAAATAAATTGCGTGCGGCCGGCCTCGCCGCCATCGATCAACAGACTCTGTCCGGTCATAAACCGGTTGGTCACGCCCACAAAGTAGATCCACTCGGCGATCTCTTGGGCGGTGGCCCAGCGTTTAAGCGGCGTGAGCTCCATAATCTGATTCCACAGGCGCTCGTCTTCCATCACGCAACGGTTGAGCGGCGTGATAACGCCGCCCGGGTCCACACTGTTGGCGATGGCCTGCGGCGCCAGGCGGTTTGCAAGGTTCTTGGTGTACGCGATAACGCCGCCCTTGCTGGCAGCATAGGCAGGAAACTCCGATCCCGTATGCCCGCTCGCCGACCCCACATTGACCACGGATTGGATAGCCGGCACCGGCTTGGCGGCAAGCCCCTCCCCCGCAAAGGCATACCGCTCGGTCACGTTGATGGTGCCATACAGGTTGGCGGCGATGTCATCGGCCGAATCCTGCGTACCGGCAACGTTCACGATCACCTGGGGTTCAAGGTCGCCTGGAAACGAGCCCGGCTCGCGGACATCAACGATCAGATGGCGGTAGCGCTCGTGTTCGACCGCCGCCGGCAGCAGATCAAAGCCCACAACCTCGTGGCCCTCGTCCAAAAAGCGCTGCACGCATGCAGCTCCGATACCGCCCGAAGCGCCCGTGATCAAAACCCGCATACTTGCTCCTTAGGCGGTTGCGTGGCGCTCGAGGTACTCGGAGCCCACATTCTCGCGCTCCCAGCCGCGCACGACCTTGTAGCCCACAGGGCTCAGGAAGACCTCGCATAGCAGCTCGGCAACAGCACCCGTCAGCGAGCACATAAGGACCTGCACCCAGGTCCAACCAAAGAACGTGTGGCTCACTACAATGGCAAAGACCAGGTTGTCGATAAACTGGCCAACACCCGTAGACACATAGGAGCGGAAGGCAAAGCTCGCAAAGTTATTCTTTTTGAGCATACGGCCAAGCGACTGGTTGAGCGTGGAGTTAACCACGGCAGAAACGAGCATGGCAAGCGACGAGCCAAGCACCACGTACCAGGCGCCACCGATGGTGGCGTTAAGGGCAGTATTGACCTCGATCATACCCGTGTCGTAGTAAGCGCCCCACATGCCGGGCGTGAGCGAGCATGCCCAAAAGCACAGGCTCACGGCCAGGTTGACCAGCAGCGCGAGGATAGAGATTTTGATGGATGCCTTGGCGCCAAAGCGCTTGCAAATCATGTCCTGGCACAAAAACGAAACCCAGCTCACCACAAAGCCACAGTCGAGCGCCAGATACGGTAGGCTGATGAGTTCTTTGTTGGCCAGCAGGTTCATCATGATGACGCTCACGAAAAACAGCGAAACCGTTGCCGCGGGAATGCTCCGCAACAGGACCTTGTAGTCCTCCATGACCTTCTTGATCATTATGTACTCCTTTGGTTTTAGGTTTAACGAGCAGGATATCGGACCCGAACTGCTCGGACGCCCCGGTCTTGAGACGACGGTGGGTATGATAGCCGCTCACACGGCATCAGGCAAGCAAACGGCGCGGCAGCCCCGCAGGACCACCGCGCCGATGCGTTAAAAGGCTACGTTGCCAAACTCCGACAGGATAAGGTCGGGGTTGTGGTCGGTTGCCCAATCCACGTTCCACGGGCTCGTGAACAGCAGCAGCTTACCGCCGCGCATGTCCTCGACGCGCAGCGTGTCGCGCGTGAGCGAAAGAGCCGGGATATCGATGGTATCGGGGTCGTTCTGGATCCAGCGGATGTCCGTATAGGGCAGCGGCTGGCGACGAACCTCAACACGGTATTCGGCCTTAAGG
>URZB01000273.1 GCA_900552295.1 uncultured Collinsella sp. | reverse complement strand
GTCTCGTGGGCTCGGAGATGTGTATAAGAGACAGCCCATGACATAGGCCTGAACGTCGCGCGGGTCAACCTCGACGTGGGCACCAAGCATCTGCTGCAGGCGACCGGTGTCGAGCACGGTACCGGAGCCGATGACATGGCCCTCGGGCAGGCCGGACATCTTGATGGCGGCATAGGTCAGAACATCGACCGGGTTGGAGACGATGAGCAGAATGCCGTCAAAGCCGGACTTCTTAATCTCGGGGATAATGGACTTAAAGATGTTGACGTTCTTGTTGACCAGGTCCAGGCGGGTCTCACCGGGCTTCTGGGCAGCGCCAGCGGTGACGACGATCATGGCGGCGTCGGCGACATCGGAATAATCGCCGGCGTAGATCTTCATCGGCTCGGCAAACGTCATGCCGTGCGCGATATCCAGGGCCTCGCCCTCGGCGCGGTTCTTGTCCACGTCGATGAGGACCATCTCAGAGAACAGACCACTCTGCATCAGCGCGAACGCCGAAGACGAACCGACGAAACCGCAGCCGACAATAGCGACCTTCTTCTCGTTAACCATTAGAAACTCCCATCTCTCTCCACAAACAAGCCGCCCGGGAACGACCCGAGCGGCTTGCCGTAATCCCAATACATCCAATCGGGACTTTGATTATGCTCCTATTCGCAGCCAAAAATCGACCGTTTACCGAAATTGTTTGCAGAATTCGTAAAATAACTGCACGAAATCGGTTTCGAGCTATTGACGAGCCGAGACAACTTTCTAATACAGGCCCGCCTCGCGAATGGCCTCGACAGCCAAAGCGATCTGATCGGGCGGCAGGACCAGCGCCATGCGCACGTGTCCCTCGCCCGAAGGACCAAAGCTCGCGCCCGGCGTCACCACAACGCCGGCCTTCTCCATGAGCTCCTCGCAAAACGCCATGGAATCGGTGCGACCGCCAGGAAGCTTGGCCCACACAAACATAGAGCCATGCGCGTTGGGACGCTCCCAGCCCAGGCCCTCAAGACCGTCGCACAGAGCATCGCGGCGCTCCTGGTACTTCAGACGCTGCGCCTCGACCTCATCGCGCGGACCGTTCAGGCAAGCGATAGCAGCCTTCTGGATCGGGAAGAACATACCGAAGTCGATCTGGCCACGCAGCTTGGCAAAGGCCGAGACCACATCCTCGCGACCGACCAAAAAGCCGATGCGCGCACCGGTGACGTTAAACGACTTGGAAAGCGAGAAGAACTCAACGCCCACCTCGAGCGCGCCGGGATACTGCAAGAAGCTGCCGCCCGGCTCGCCGTCGAACACAATGTCCGAGTATGCGTTGTCGTGGACGATCAACAGGTCGTGCTCGTGGGCGAAAGCGATGATCTCCTCGTAGATCTCGGGCGTGCCCACCGAGCCCACCGGATTGGCGGGCAGTGACACGATCATGTACTTGGCACGGTCGGCCACCTCGGGATCGATGCCCGCCACATAAGGCAAGTAATTGTGCTCGGCAACCAGCGGATAGTACTCGAGCTTGGCATCGGCAATCTTAGCGCCCGCCTCAAAGACCGGATAGCACGGATCGGGCACCAGGATGGTATCACCCGGATCGAGCAGAGCCAGGCCCAAATGACCCACGCCCTCCTGTGTGCCGTTGCACGACTGCACCATGGACGGCGTAATGCCCGAAACGCCAAAGCGGCGCTCATAGTAATCGCACACGGCTTGCTTGAGTTCGGGCAGGTCGCGCAGGGCGTACTTCCACATCTCGGGATCCTGGGCGGCTTGTGTGAGCGCATCGACCACGTGGTCGTACGGCTTAAAGTCGGGCGTGCCCACGCTCATGTTGTAAATGGTCTTGCCCTGAGCCTTCAGCGCAAGCAGTTTGTTGTTGAGCGAGGCGAAGACCTCCGCGCCAAAGCGCTCGAGACGCTGCGATGCCTGCATGGTGCCACCTTTCGATATAAAAAACGCGGCGCTCCGACAAGAGCGCCGCGCGATACGGGCCATCAGATTGCAAAAGTGTAACGCTTACAAACCCCGTATTGGTTCAATTTAGCCAACCTCAGTCAATTGCATTGAGTGCGTCGATCTGCGCAAGCCACAGACGCGAGCTAGCGTCACTCGGCATACGCCAATCGCCGCGCGGGCTGAGCGTCACCGAGCCCACCTTGGGACCATCGGGCAGGCAGCTGCGCTTAAACTGCTGGGCAAAGAAGCGACGATAGAACGTGCGCAGCCACGTGTGGACGATCTTGGCGTCGTAGACACCCTCGAAACTCTTGAGCGCCATGCGGTAGATCTTGCCCGGCTCAAAGCCAAAACGCAGCAGGTAGTAGAGGAAGTAGTCGTGCAACTCGTACGGACCCACCAAATCCTCAGTCTTCTGTGCAATCTCGCCGTCGCCCGTGGGCGGCAGAAGCTCGGGGGACACCGGCGTATCGAGAATGTCGAGCAAGACCTCGGCGATACGCCCGCCAAAGACATCAGCCGCATAGCGCACCAGATGGCGCACCAGCGTTTTGGGCACACCGGCATTCACGCCGTACATGCTCATGTGGTCACCGTTGTAGGTGGCCCAGCCCAGTGCCAGCTCGGAG
>URZB01000272.1 GCA_900552295.1 uncultured Collinsella sp. | reverse complement strand
GAGACAGACCTCGGGCAGCTCCGGATGATCCGCCAGACCTGCAAGTTTGCGGACGAGCTCTTGCGGGCGGTTCTCGGCAAAATGGCGATATCCCACCTGGATGGCCGCGATGGTCTCATCGACGCCGACGGTCTTGGACACGGCAATCAAACGCGCGGCATCACGGGGCCTCCCGGCGCGATCGAGCGCGGCATAGAAACGCTCGAGTATCTGCTCGCGGCGAGCGCGCATTACATTCAAATAGTTATCCATTGCCAATCGCCTCCGCTAACAGCACAACAAGTAGTCCCATGCTAACGCAAGAGCGCGGCCCTGCATGTGCAAGGCCGCGCTCACTTAGGTATTTACAATCTTTCGACGAACGGAACTACCCTACTCCTCGTCATCCTCGGTGTCGTCCTCGTCCTCAAGGTGCTCGAGCAGGTAGCGAAGACCCTCGCTCACCTCGTTAGCGGGCACCTTGGCAACATAGTGCGCATCGACGGCGGGCCTCATAATGACGCCCTCGCCCGAAGGTACGCGCATGCTCTCGAGCTCATCCTCGTCCGTGCGGGCGATATCGCCGGCGTTCATGCGCTGGCCGGTCAAAAGGAAGGTCAGACGACAGGCGGCATCGATGGAAATCGAGGCGATGCGATCGAGATAGCGCGAAACCATGATGGCGCGGCGCAGGTCGTCGTAGTTGCTATCGTCATCCATAAACTCGCCCGCGTCCATGCGGTTGAAGGTACGGAAGAACTTCTCGTAGGCCGCGTGCACCGGCTCGTCCTCGACGGCCAGGTTGCAGATGATGGACATGTCGTTGGTGACGAGCGCGGAAAGCGACGAGCCCAGCACCTGATATACGGCTTCGGCCTCGGCCTCAACTGTACCGACAAGCTCCTGAGGCAGCGAGAGATCGGCCTTGACCATGTGACGCGTGGCGCGGCAGATCTGGCGAACCTTATCGGTCATGCGCTGCAGGTTAAAGTCGACGTAGATGATTGTCTGCAGCAAGCGGAAGTCGGAAGCGACCGGCGACTGCGTTGCAATCAGGTTGTAGCACACGGCCTCCAAGTTGGCGCAGCGCGCGTCAATCGAAAGCGTGCGCTTCTTGGTCTTGGTGGCAAGCTTGCGGTCATCGGTCACATAGGCCTTCACGGCGTCGTGAAGCGCCAGATCGACGGCCTCGTAGATGCTCAGCATCTCATGACGGGCCTCGATGAGCTGACGGGAAAACAGTTTGCGCATGGTTCACTCCAATCAGTTGGGTGCGGTCATGCCGCCCGCACAGTGAATACGCACCGGACCAGGTCCGATCGACTTGGGACTAGTCGCACCGATCAGCCAAAGCGGCCGGTGATATAGTCTTCCGTCCGCGAATCCACCGGGCTGGTAAAGATCGCGTCGGTTTGACCATACTCGATGAGCGTGGCGGGCTCGCCGGCAACTTCCTGCAAGAAAAATGCGGTGTAGTCGCTAATTCGAGCTGCCTGCTGCATTGAATGCGTGACGATGATGATCGTCATCTCGGGCGCCAGCTCGGCCATCAGATCCTCGACCTTGGAGACGGACGTGGGGTCGATGGCGGAGCAGGGCTCATCCATCAGAAGGACATCGGGCTGCACCGCAAGCACGCGCGCGATGCACAGACGCTGCTGTTGACCGCCCGAGAGCGCCAAACCATCCTTGTTGAGCTGATTGGATACCTCTTTCCAGAGGTTGGCGCGCTTGAGCGATTCTTCCACGATGTCATCGAGGTCGCTTTTGCTAGTCACGCCCTGCAAACGAGGGCCAAAAGCGACATTCTCGTAGATGGATTTGGGAAACGGGTTGGGCTGCTGAAAGATCATGCCCACGCGGCGGCGAAGGTCGACCGGGTCGACGCCCTCGGCATAGATATCGTTGCCGTCGAGCGTCATGGTACCCTCGACGCGAGTACCCTCGATAAGGTCGTTCATACGGTTGATGCAGCGCAAAAACGTCGATTTACCGCAGCCCGAAGGACCGATAAACGAGGTGATGGCGTTTTTGGCGATGTTGAGGTCGAGCCCCGTCAGCGCATGAAAGTCACCGTACCAGAAGTTGAAATCCTTGGCCGTGATGGCCGCTTGCTCCGGCGTGGGAGCGGACTGATAGACGGACATGGGACTCCTTAACTAGCGGCGCTTGCGCGACAGATAACGCGCAAACAGGTTGAAGGCCAGAATAATCGCCATCAGCAAAAGCGCGGTGCCGTAGGCTGCGTTCATGTTGATGCCGTCGTTGGCAAGCAGATAAAGGTGAACGGTCATAGGACGACCGGAATCGAGCGGCGAGATAGGCAGGTTGATGGCCTGACCCATGGTGTAGAGCACCACGGCGGTCTCGCCGATGGCGCGGCCGATGGCAAGGACGATGCCGGTGGCGATGCGGCCAAAGGCCGAAGGAAGCACGATCTTGGAGACGACCTGCCACTTGGTAGCGCCCAGGCCGTACGCGCCCCAACGGATATAGCGCGGAACGGCGCGAATGGCTTCTTCGGTGGTGCGCATGACGATGGGAAGCATCAAGAGCGCGAGCGCCAGAGCGGCCGAGACCATCGAAAGGCCCAGGCCCATAG
>URZB01000271.1 GCA_900552295.1 uncultured Collinsella sp. | reverse complement strand
TGTAGCTCCGTCTCTTGGGCTCGGAGATGTGTATAAGAGACAGCATCTTGCCCTTGACCTCGTCAGCATGCGCGATGACCTCGTCCAAGCTGCCGTACTGCGCAATGAGCGCGCTCGCCTTTTTGGGGCCGATGCCCGGTACGCCGGGAATGTTGTCCGACGTATCGCCCTTCAGGCCGTAAAAATCGGGCACGAGCGCCGGCGTAATGCCGTGATACAGGTCATCCACGCTCTCGGGCGTCATAATCGCTACGTCGGACAGGCCCTTGCGGGTCGAGACCACGTTGACGTGCTCGGTCACAAGCTGATACATGTCGCGGTCGCCGGTCACCAGCAGCATGTCGCAGCCTGCCTCCTCACCCAGGCGCGCCATGGTTCCCAGGATATCGTCGCCTTCCCAGCCCTCGGACTGCAGAATCGGCACGTTGAGCGCCGTGAGCAGCTCCTTGATCATCGGAAACTGCACGTGCAGATCGGGATCCATGGGAGGGCGCTGCGCCTTATACTGCGGCAGCATCTCCATGCGTACGCGCGGCTTGCCCTTGTCAAACGCCACGACCACACCGTCGGGGTTAAAGGCGTCGATCATCTTGAGAAACATGTTCAGAAAGCCAAAGATCGCGTTGGTGGGGCGACCGTCCGGCGCGTTCATGGTCGGCGGCACGGCGTGGAAGGCGCGGTGCATGAGCGAGTTGCCGTCGATAACGGCAAAGGTGCGGCGCTTGTCAGACATATTGAATACCTCGCTTTGGGCTGGGCACGGTTTGCTCACACCAGTTTACACGCTCCCTGCCCCGCGGCCACCACACATCAAGCTCCCCTGCCACCGCGAGCCCGCGCGTGATACGATGGCTCACGGTACATCAACCAGCACGATCGATCCGAAAGGAGCCTGCGTCATGGAGCGTCCCTGCGCATGGAAAAAGTACACGCCACAGCAAATCGAGGAGCTCGAGGAGCTTTGCCGCGGCTACAAGCAGTTTTTGAGCGAGAACAAGACCGAGCGCCTGTGCGTCAAGACCGGCATCAAGATGGCCGAGGAGGCGGGCTACGTCGACCTGGAGACCGTGATCGCCGAGGGCCGCGCGCTCAAGGCCGGCGACAAGGTGTACGCCGCCAATCACGGCAAGGACCTCATGCTCGTCAACCTGGGCACCGCCCCGCTCGAGCAGGGCTTTAACATCCTGGGCGCCCACGTGGACTCGCCGCGCCTGGACCTCAAGCAAAACCCCGCCTTCGAGGCCGGCGACATGGCCTACCTCGACACGCACTACTACGGCGGCGTCAAGAGCTACCACTGGGTGGCCTCCCCGCTCGCACTCGTGGGCGTCATCTGCAAAAAGGACGGCACCACCGTCGACATCAACATCGGCGACAAGGCGGACGACCCGGTCTTTACCATCTCCGACCTGCTGATCCACCTCTCGAGCGAGCAGATGTCCAAGCCCGCCAAGGACGCCGTCGACGCCGAGATCCTCGACGTGATCGTGGGCGGCCGCCCTGTCAAGTTCGACGAGGACGACAAGGACGCCCCCAAGGAGCCCGTCAAGCAGATGTTCCTGGACATCCTCAAGGAGCAGTACGACGTCGAGGAGGAGGACTTCCTCTCCGCCGAGCTCGAGATCGTGCCGGCTGGCCGCGCGCGCGAGATGGGCTTCGACCGCTCCATGGTGATTGGCTACGGCCAGGACGACCGCGTGTGCGCCTATGCCGAGCTCAAGGCCATTTTCGACACCGAGACGCCGGACCGCACCGCCGTGTGCGTCCTTGCCGACAAGGAAGAGATCGGCTCGGAGGGTGTTTCCGGTATGCTCTCTCAGGCGTTTGAGTGGTTCATGGGCGACATGTGCCGCACGCAGGGCGTCGCGCTTTCTGACTGCTTTGCCAACTCCTTCTGCCTGAGCGCAGATGTGACGGCGGCCTATGACCCGAACTTTGCCGACGTGTACGACAAGCGCAATTCCGCCTTCGTCAATTACGGCGTGGCGCTGTGCAAGTATGCCGGCTCCGGCGGCAAGGGCGGCGCAAGCGACGCAAGCGCTGAGGTCGTTGGCAAGGTACGCAAGCTGATGAACGACAACGGCGTCTTCTGGCAGATGGCCGAGATGGGCAAGACCGACGCAGGCGGCGGCGGTACGGTCGCCAAGTTCATGGCCCAGCGCAACATCGACACGCTCGATGCGGGCGTGCCCGTGCTCTCGATGCACGCACCGTATGAAACGGTCGCCAAGCTCGACTGCTACATGACCTACAAGTGTATGAAGGCTATCTTTGAGCAGGCGTAAGAAAATATTCTGAGATTCCGAGAAGCGCTCTCCCACGTGCCGTGGGAGGGCGTTTTCTGCCAAAAAGTCATACATTGTTGAACAAATTGTAAAGTTTCCTGCGGTTTTACTTGCATAAGCGAGCGTGGCGTGATAAACTGTCAGAATGCCAAAGGATCAGGAAGGGAAGAGAGTCATGCTCCAGTTATTCACCGATACGTCCGCGAACCTGCCGGTCGCGCTGACGAAACAACACCACATCACCGTCGTGCCGTTTTCCTACACGGTGGATGGAAAGGAGACGGACTATCCCGATGATG
>URZB01000270.1 GCA_900552295.1 uncultured Collinsella sp. | reverse complement strand
GTCCCTCAGGATCTACAAGGCCGCTGCCGAGTACGCCGCGACCCGTGGCATCATCATTGCCGACACCAAGTTCGAGTTTGGTGTCATCGATGGCAAGGTCACGCTGATCGACGAGTGCCTCACGCCCGACTCCAGCCGTTTCTGGCCTGCTGCCAGCTACGAGGAGGGCAAGATCCAGCCTAGCTACGACAAGCAATTCGTCCGCAATTGGCTCAAGGCCAACTGGGATATGACGGGGGAGACCCCGCACCTGCCCGCCGAGGTCATCGATGGCACGTCCGAGCGCTATCGCGAGGCCTTCCAGATCATCACGGGCTCCCAGTTCACAAGCATGAAGGAGAACGCATAAGTGAGTACCCGTAGCGCCACGAACAAGCGCACGCAATCCCACGAGGTTACCGGGGTTGCGCGCAAGTCCGCCGCATCTGCTAAACCCGCCCGCCAGGCAGCGAGCTCCGTTCGCGTCGTGCCGGCTTCGTCTAAAGCTCGCCGCAAAGAGCTCGAGAAGGGTGAAAACCTGGAAGGCCTTTCCAAGGAGGAGAAGCGCGCCCGCAAGGCCAAACAGCGTGCTCGCGAGGATCGTATCTACACGGTGTCGAATATTCTCCTCAAGCAGGACGAGGACTACACCAAGCGCCGTCGTATCTGGTGGGCCGTGCTCGCCATCGGCATGGTACTCGTCGTGGCAATTTGGGCCTCGCTGTACTTCGCTCCCGGCGGCACGGTGTCCAGTCCCGTCCAGATGGTCGGCATCGTTTTGTCCTATGTCATCATTCTGGGTGATTTTATCTACGACTTCGTTCGTATTCGTCCCCTGCGCAACATGTACCGCGCGCAGGCCGAGGGCATGTCCGAGAACAAGCTCAACGCTCTTATCGAACGCTCGGCTGCCGAGGAGGATAAGAAGGACTCCAAGAAGAAGTAGCGTTTGTATCCATACATATCGCTAAGATATAAGGCGCGTCGTTTTTGCGGCGCGCCTTTCTACTGTTCTATAGATAGATGGAGTGGCACATGATTCGAGCTGCCCTGACGGTCGAAGAGGCTCTGGAGGGCATGAAGGCCCTGGAGCCCAAGATTAAAAACTACGCGCGCCTGGTCGTCCGCAAGGGCGTAAACGTCAAGCCCGGCCAGGAGGTCGTCGTTCAGTCTCCGGTCGAGTGCGCGCCGTTTGCGCGCGTGGTGGTCGCGGAGGCCTATGCTGCCGGCGCCGGCCACGTGACGGTCATTTGGGCCGATGATGCCGTGACGAGGCTCACGTACGAGCATGTCGAGAAAAGCTATTTTGAGCAGACACCCGAGTGGAAGCGCCTGCAGCTTGATTCCCTGGCCCAGGATGGTGCCTGCTTTATCTTTATCGAGGGTGCGGATCCTGCGGCTCTCAAGGGTATCGATCCCGCCAAGCCCGCTGCAGCTTCTAAGGCAAGGAACACGCAGTGCAAGGTCTTCCGCCGTGGACTGGACTACAACATCAACCCATGGTGTATCGCCGGCGCTCCGGTCGTGGCTTGGGCGCGCGAGGTGTTCCCGGGAGACGCCGATGAGGTTGCAATCTATAAGCTGTGGAATGCGATTCTGCACACCGCTCGCGCCGATGGCCAGGACCCGGAGAGCGACTGGGAGCTTCATGACGCGGCGTTCGAAAAGAACTTACGCTTCCTGAACGACAATCGTTTTGACCGGCTGCATTACACCTCGGCAAATGGAACCGATCTGACGATTGGCATGACGAAGGGTCACGAGTGGGCCGGTGGCAAGGGCAGGACGCCCGATGGGCACCCCTTCTTCCCCAACATTCCCACCGAGGAGGTTTTCACCTCGCCTAATCGTATGCGTGCCGACGGTATCGTGTATTCGGCTATGCCGCTCATTCACCACGGTAACAAGGTTGACGATTTTTGGATTAAGTTCGAGGCCGGCCGCGTAGTGGACTACGATGCCCGTGTGGGCAAGGCGACGCTTGCGAGCATTATTGACACCGATGAAGGTGCCGCTCATCTGGGCGAGGCCGCGCTCATTTCCAAGAACACTCCGATCCGCGAAAGCGGCGTTCTGTTCTATGACACGCTCTATGACGAGAACGCCAGCTGTCATCTTGCGTTGGGAGTCGGCTTCCCCGAGTGCATCGAGGGTGGATATGATATGTCCAAAGAGGAGCTCCTGGAGCATGGCGTTAACGTTTCGAGCACGCACGTCGATTTTATGATCGGCACGGACGACATCGATATTACGGGCATTACGCCTGATGGACGTGAAGTTGTGATTTTCCAGAACGGCCAATGGAGTTGGGAATAGTCCCAGACCGTGGTACAATGCCACCCGCGGGCCGTTAGCTCAGCTGGCAGAGCAGGGGACTTTTAATCCCAAGGTCCAGGGTTCAAACCCCTGACGGCCCACCCAAAGATTGTTGAGACGGTCAACTTCGGTTGGCCGTCTTTTTTGTTGCCGGTGCACGGGTTCGAACCCGTCGGGGCGCGGAGCTGAGTAAACGCGTGAGCGTTTGCCAGCGCAGCGCGCAAGGCGCGAAAGCGCCGCAGCGGCCGCCTGCGGAGCAGGCTGAACCCCTGACGGCCCACCCAAAGAACTGTCTC
>URZB01000269.1 GCA_900552295.1 uncultured Collinsella sp. | reverse complement strand
ATCGTCGGCAGCGTCAGATGTGTATAAGTGAGAGGATCGTTATGGCCCTTACCCGCGACCCCAAGCTGGTCATCTGCGACGAGCCCACGACCGCTCTGGACGTTACCGTCCAGAAGCAGGTCATCAAGCTGCTCAACGATCTTCAGGCCAAGCTCGGCTTTGCCATGATCTTTGTTTCGCATGACCTGGCTCTGGTCGCCGAGGTTGCCCATAACATCACGGTTATGTACGCTGGCCAGGTTATCGAGCAGGCACCCACCAAGGAGCTGCTCACCAACCCGATCCACGAGTACACCCGCGGTCTTCTGGGCTCCGTTCTGTCCATCGAGAGCGGCTCGGGCCGTCTGCACCAGGTCCCCGGCGCCGTTCCCAGCCCGCGCGATTTCCCCAAGGGCGATCGCTTCGCACCCCGCTCGAGCCATCCGCGTATTGGCCTGGATACCCGTCCGGTCTTCAAGCGCGTGCCCGGCACCGAGCACTTCTATTCCGAGCTCCCCGACGAGGTGCTCAAGGCAAATGGTTTGACCCCTCACGCGGAGGTGATGTAGATGAGCGATACCGCAGTCAACGGCGTCGAGCCGATCATCTTCCTTGATGACGTCCACGTCACCTTTAGGACCCGTACCGGCTCGATTCTGCACCCCAACCTGGTTCACGCCGTCCAGGGTGTAACGATTAAGCTCATGCCCGGTCAGACGATCGGTATCGTCGGCGAGTCCGGTTGCGGTAAGTCCACCACCGCTAACGTCATGTGCGGCCTGCAGGCCCCCACGAGCGGCAAGGTCTACTTTAAGGGCAAGGACGTTACCAAACGTACCGCCGAGGACCGTCGCCACATGGGTCGCGTCATCTCGGTCGTGTTCCAGAACCCGGCCACGGCGCTCAACCCCCGCATGGTCGTTCGCGAGCAGCTGCTCGACCCCATGCGCGTCCACAACCTGGGTACCGAGGCCGAGCAGGAGAAGCGCGTCAAGGAACTCTTGGAGCTCACCGGTCTGCCCAGCTCCGCTGCCGAGGTTCTTCCCGGTCAGCTTTCGGGCGGCCAGCGTCAGCGCGTCGCAATTGCCCGTGCCCTGTCGCTGAACCCCGATGCCATCATCGCCGACGAGCCCACCTCGGCTCTGGACGTTTCGGTCCGCGCGCAGATTCTGAACCTGCTGACCGACCTTAAGAAGGAGCTCGGCCTGGCCATGGTGTTCATCAGCCATGACATCCAGACGGTCCGCTATATCTCTGACGACATCATCGTTATGAATGGCGGCAAGATCGTCGAGCAGGGCGAGGCCAAGCAGGTCTTCCAGCACCCCCAGGACCCCTACACCAAGATGCTGCTCGGCGCTGCGCCGTCGCTGCTGCATCCCAAGCTCGGCGAGTAACCTCGCTTTCCCTCCCGTGCGCCCGGTTCCCTTGCCGGGCGCACCTCCGTTGCGATTTCGAAAGGTTGGGTTCACGAGCCATGCCAAGTGCTCAGGAGCTACAACATCAATTTGGTGAATATCGAGGCGCCATGCCCCGTCCATCAGATTTCGATCTCTTTTGGAAGGATCGCATGGCCGAGGCCGACGCCGTCGGGCTTGACTATGCGATCGAGACGGCATCGGTCACCGATGCCGCGACCTGCCAGCTTTTCGACCTCTGGTATACCGGCATGTGTGGCGCTCGCCTGCATGCCAAGTACCTTAAACCCGTCTCGGACGAGCCCGTGCCATTGGTGCTTCAGTTTCATGGGTATCCGGGTGCAAGCCGCAGCTGGTTTGAGCAGGCGTCGTTTGCGGGCATGGGCATGGCACTCATCGCCCTCGACTGCCCCGGCCAAGGAGGTCCCTCCGAGGACATTGGTGGATTTGAGGGCACAACGGTTGCCGGGCATATCGTCGCCGGCATCGACGGCGACCCGGCCAACCTCTACTATGTCCGCTTACACCAAGATATTCGAATCCTGTGCCGTATTGTTCGTGAGCTCGAGGGCATCGATCTTGCCCGTGTGTTTGTGAACGGCGCGTCGCAGGGCGGCGGTTTGGGTATTGCGACCTGTGCGCTTAATAGCGAGCTTATCAATCGTGCCGCCATCCTCTATCCCTTCCTGTCGGATTTCCGCCTGGTCTGGGATTTGGATGCCGACGACATTGCCTACGAAGGCCTGCGCTATTGGTCTCGCTGGTTTGATGAGGACTCGACTCGTATTGACGAAGCCTATGCCAAGCTGGCGTACTTCGATTCCAAGAACTTTGCCCCTATGGTCAAATGCCCCGTGCTGTTTGGCACTGGCACAGCCGATATCGTCTGTCCGCCAGCGACGCAGTTTGCGGTCTATAACAACCTGACCTGCGAAAAGCGTCATGAGTTCTTTGAAGGCTTTGGCCACGAGGAGATTCAGGATTTTGACGATTTGATCATTCCGTTTTTCTGCAAGGGAGGGGAGGCTCATGTCTAAGTGCGAGAGCAATGTTGACGAGCTGATTGTCCCCGGGCTCGTGGGAATTCCTGGAACGGTTTCGTCAAGGCTCGCAGAATATCGGGACTGGCGCGGTGATGTCCAAGCAGATGTTTCTGATTTAGAGACATGCCCTTCGAATCTTGAGATTCAAGGCCTGGCC
>URZB01000268.1 GCA_900552295.1 uncultured Collinsella sp. | reverse complement strand
CGGCAGCGTCAGATGTGTATAAGAGACAGGGCCATCAAGTTCGCCTGCCTTGTGCTGGGCGCGGTCGGCATGGCCATGAGCGTGGCCCCCGCGCTGGGGCCGACTTTCGGCGGCTTCCAGACCGACAGTTTCGGCTGGCGTTCGATTTTCTTCACGCTCACGATGATCGGTGTGTTCTGCCTGCTGCCGGCCATCTTCGGGCTGCGTAACTTCGGGACGACCGACGACCATGCCAAGGCCGATTTCTTCTCTGTGGCCATGTCGGTGCTCGGCTTCGGCGGCCTGATGTTCGGGTTCACAAACATCGAATCGTACGCGCCGTCGAATCCGATGGTGTGGGGCGCGATGCTTGTCGGACTGTGCGGCATCGTGTGGTTCGTGGTGCGGCAGGTGCGCCGCGCGAAGGCGTATACGGTGGCCGTCCGGCAATCCGTGGACGAGTCGGACACCGCGCAACGCACCACTCCCGAACCGCCGCTGCTCGACCTTGGCGTGCTGCGCAACCGCAGTTTCACCGTCGGGACGATCTGCGCCGCGCTCAGCTTCTTCGCATTCAGTTCGATCATGGTGATCATGCCGCTGTATATCCAGAACGACCGCGGCTATTCGGCGACTATCAGCGGACTGGTCATGATGCCCGGCGCATTCGGCATGTGCATCTCGCAGTTCTTCGGCGGCAAGCTGCTCGACCGGCTCGGGGCGAGGCCGGTGGCGCTCAGTGGCACGCTGGTTCTGCTGTTCGGCACCATCATGATGAGTCTGATCGACAGCAACACGTGGATCTGGTGGGTATCGATATGGCAGTTCGTGCGCCAGATCGGCATGGGTTTCATCATCATGCCCATCACCACTTGGTCGCTCAACTGCCTCGACCCGACGGAGGTGTCAGCCGGGTCGGCGGTCACCAACACGGTCCGGCAGATCGCGGGTGCGATCGGAGCCCCCGTGCTGGTCATCCTGATGGAGACGCTGATTCAACTGCATGGAGGCGACGCAATCGCCGCGAGCATCTTGTCAAGTCCGCCAGCAGGCGCCAGCAGTTCGGGCAGCGCCACTTCAGCCGCCGCCAACTCGCTTTCGCATTGTCCGCTCGATTCCATCGGCCGAATCGCCATCGGTAAACTCCTTGCCAAGGTGTGCTTTCACTCTGAAAATTGCTGCCAACCAGCATACACGAGGCCCCGCATGCCCCGATTGGTTTATCGTGTAATAACTTATGTCCATCCTGCCCGGTAGCATACCTGCCGCCTGGCACGACATACCTGGAGGTCAATATATGGGTCCTCGCCAACGACAGGGGCGCGGTCGCTCTAAGACGCATGCCCTTCCCATGATCTTGCTCTCGTTTTTGGGCTTTCTGCTTATCGCGGGCGTAGCGTTTGGCATCGGCATGATCGGCAACGTCAACCGCTGGCTGTCCGATCTGCCCGACTACACCGATGCCAACGCGTATCTGGTGAGCGAGCCCACCGACATCGTCGACTGCAACGGCAATACCATTGCGAGTTTCTACACGCAAAACCGCAAGTCCATCACCAAGGACCAAGTGTCCCCGTACGTGCTGCAGGGCACCGTCGACGTTGAGGACGAGCGCTTCTACGAGCATGGCGGCATCGACCTCTGGGGCATTGCACGCGCATCGGTGGCAACCCTCACCGGCGGCCACGAGGGCGCATCGACCATCACCCAGCAGCTGGTTCGCAACACCATCTTGCAGGAGGAGCAATTCGACTCGACCATCGAGCGTAAGGTGCGCGAGGCCTATATCGCCATCAAGATGGAGGATATGTACTCCAAAGACGAGATCCTCATGATGTACCTCAACACCATCTACTACGGCCATGGAGCATATGGCATCGAGGCCGCCGCCGAGACCTATCTGTCCAAAACCGCCGCCGACCTCACCCTGAGCGAGGCCGCGCTGCTCATCGGCCTTCCCAACTCGCCCTCGCAGTACGACCCCACGGTTAATCCCGACTTGGCGCTGTCCCGCCGCAATAAGGTTCTGGACAACATGCTGCGTCTGGGCCACATCACGCAGGAAGAGCACGATGCCGCACAGGCTGAGCCCATCACGCTTAACGTGACCGAGATTTCGGGCAGTGGCGTCGATGTGTATTCTCAGCCCTACTTTGTCTCCTACGTTAAGCAGCTGCTTGAGCAGGAGTTCTCCACCGACGTGCTCTTTAAGGGCGGTCTGACCGTCAAGACCACCATCGACCCCACCATGCAGCAGGTGGCCGAGGAGGCTGTGCGCTCGCAGCTCGACACGCTTTCGCTCGACGGCCTGGACATGGGCATGGTCGTCGTTGACCCCAAGACCGGCTACATCAAGTGCATGGTAGGCGGCTACGACTACAACGCCGATGAGAATCACGTGAACCACGCTACGGCAAAGCGCCCCGTGGGCTCCACGTTTAAGGCCTTTACGCTGGCAACTGCCATCCAAAACGGTATGAACCCCAACGTCACCCTCAACTGCAACTCGCCGCTCAAGGCCAAGGGCACCACGACCGAGGTGCAAAACTACGGCAACCAGAGCTATGGCAACATCACGCTTAAGCAGGCAACGGCATACTCATCCAACACCGGCTACATTC
>URZB01000267.1 GCA_900552295.1 uncultured Collinsella sp. | reverse complement strand
CGACGTTCCCATCAAGACGTAAGGGAGACGTTGCACCAGCTATTCGTTCGCATTTGTGAATTTACCGATTGGGGGATCCACGGGGAACCTGGATGTAAGTTTGACTATGTCTGCTAAAGAAGTAACAGAGAGCAATGCGCCCGCGGGCAATCCCTTTTACAGCCAGATTCGCGTGGGCCAGACCCACCGCGACGGCAGCCTGTCCACCTTCCGCATGTGGAAGTTCCGCTCCATGTACAGGGACGCCGACGAGCGCCTCGCCGAGCTCAAGGGACAGAACGAGATCGTCGGCGCCATGTTCAAGATGAGGGACGATCCCCGCGTCACCAAGATCGGGAAGTTCATCCGCAAGCACTCCATCGACGAGTTCCCTCAGTTCGTTAACGTGTTCCTGGGCCAGATGTCCGTCGTGGGACCGCGCCCGCCGCTGCCGAACGAGGTGGCTGAGTATACAGAGTACGACCTGCAGCGCCTGGCCGTGAAGCCGGGCATTACCGGCTGGTGGCAGGTTACGGACCGCAACGACACCGACTTTGACGGCATGGTCCGCCGCGATCTGGAGTATATCGCGAAGCGTGGCGTGGCCACCGACTTGAAGATCGTGGCGCTCACGGTCGTCGAAATGATAACGGGGGGGTGCCTGCTAGAGGCATTTCCCGAGACTTTTCCGTTGGCGGGGT
Organism: uncultured Collinsella sp.; assembly: GCA_900552295.1. Taxonomy (GTDB): domain Bacteria; phylum Actinomycetota; class Coriobacteriia; order Coriobacteriales; family Coriobacteriaceae; genus Collinsella. Next base: position 1,928 of record URZB01000267.1, on the reverse strand, counting down.
GCTAGCCCATGCCTAGGAAACCTACCGGGACCCTCTTCTACCGCATATGCAAGAGAACGTTCGATATAGCCTTCAGCGCCGGATGTGCCGCGGTGCTGGCGATTCCCATGGCCTGTGTCTGCGCCGCGATCTGTGTGGAGTCCCCGGGCTGCCCGGTCTACACGCAGGAGCGCGTGGGCAGGGGAGGCCGGGTGATTCGCGTGCTTAAGCTTCGCAGCATGGTCTCTGATGCAGGTGATGTTCAGAAGTATCTGAGCCCCGAGCAGCTGCACCAGTGGGAGGTTGAGCGCAAGGTCGATAACGACCCACGCATCACAAAGGTGGGCAAGTTCATCCGCAAGTGCTCCATCGACGAGATACCGCAGTTCCTCAACGTGCTCAAGGGCGATCTGTCCGTGATCGGTCCGCGCCCCATCACGCATGACGAGCTGGAACAGCACTTCTCCGAAGAGGAGAAGGAAGAGCTACTGAGCGTCACACCGGGCATTACCGGCCTGTGGCAGGCCACTGATCGCAACGCCGCGACCTTCGAGAGCGGCATGCGGCAGAAGATCGAGCTCCACTATGTACGGAACCGTTGCTTCCGTATGGACTGGAAATGTTTCATGGGCACCTTCGGTGCCATGTTCGGGAAAAGGAGGACCGGGCGATGACGAAGGTTTCCCTTGTGATTCCGACTCTCAATGCTGAGGGCGATATCGAGGGGCTGCTCAACCGCATATATCGCCAGACCCGTCGTCCTGATGAGGTTATTGTCGTCGATTCGAGCTCCTCCGACCGTACGGTCGATATCGTTAAGACGTTTGAGTGGGTTCGCTTGATCAGTATCGAGCGTTCCGAATTCAACCACGGTCTCACTCGCGATATGGCGCTTAGGGAATCCATTGGGGATATCGTCTGCTTTATGACGCAGGATGCCGTACCCGCTGACGAATTCTACATTGAGAACCTTATTGCCCCCATTCTTAACGATTTCCGCGTGGTGGTTTCATCCGGGCGCCAGCTTCCCAAGGATGACGCTCGTAGGTTCGAACAGCTCGTCCGTGAGTTCAACTACGGTCCTGAATCTAACGTTCGCTCTAAGGCCGACGTCGTGACCATGGGAATCAAGGCGTATTTCGCCACCGACGTGTGCTCGGCGTACCGCCGCAGCGCATATATCGAGCTCGGCGGTTTCGGAAAGACGGATATGAGTGAGGACATGCTTATGGCCGCGAAGGCCGTAAACGCCGGATACTCGGTTGCATATGCTGCCGACGCCTGTGTGCATCATTCGCATAACCTCACTCCAGCCGAGCAGTATCGCCGGAACTATGCAATCGGCCGTTTCCTCGAGGCGAACGGGGAAATCGTTGCCTGTAGCTCCGAGGTCGGGGAGGGCCGAAGGCTCGTTAAGTCTGTCTCCCGCCAGCTTCTGCACGAGGGGAATATCCGGGAATTCGCCGCTTTTGGATTCGACTGCTGCGCCCGCCTTCTCGGAAACCGCGCCGGCCGTAGGGCCGCAAGAAAAGAAAGGTTATAGCCAATGAAAGGCATCATCCTCGCCGGCGGGTCCGGCACGCGCCTGTACCCGCTCACGCTCGTGACCTCCAAGCAGCTGCTGCCGGTCTACGACAAGCCCATGATCTACTACCCGCTTAGCACCCTCATGCTGGCGGGCATCCGGGACATCCTGGTCATCTCCACGCCGACCGACCTGCCCAACTTCGAGCGCCTGCTCGGGGACGGCTCGCGCTTCGGCGTGAACCTGTCCTACGCCGAGCAGCCGAGCCCCGACGGCCTGGCCCAGGCGTTCACCATCGGCGAGGAGTTCATCGCCGGCGAGCCGTGCGCCCTCGTGCTCGGCGACAACATCTTCTACGGCAACGGCCTGTCGCGCCACCTGACGCGCGCCGTCCAGAACGCCGAGTCGGGGAGAGCCACGGTCT
>URZB01000266.1 GCA_900552295.1 uncultured Collinsella sp. | reverse complement strand
AATCCAGCCGATCAAGCCCTTGGGAGCGCCGGCGGCTTCCGCAGCTTCCCGCACGATCTTGGCCGCTTCGATGGAGCTCTTGATGGCTCTGGGGTGGGGGCTGAACAAAATGGCGTTACGAGTCTTCAAAGCCACCAAAGCCTTATAAATCACCGTAGAGGTAGGGTTGGTGGTAGGGGTAACGGCGGCAATAACGCCGATGGGCTCCGCAATCCGACGGACGCCGTAAGCCTTATCTTCTTCGATAACGCCGCAGGTCTTGGTGTTCTTGTAGGCGTTATAGATGTACTCAGCCGCGTAGTGGTTCTTGATGACCTTGTCCTCAAGAACGCCGCGGCCGGTCTCCTCGATGGCCATCTTCGCCAACGGGATACGAGCCTTGTTGGCGGCCATGGCGGCCTCATAGAAGATCTTGTCGACCTGCTCCTGCGTGTACGTAGCAAAAAGCGCCTGGGCCTCTCGCATCTGAGCGAGCTTGGCCTCAAGCGCCTCTACGTTGTCCACAATTGCGGGAGTAGTGTTTTCCGGTGACTTTTTCACCATTTGTGTCTCCTTGCGATCGGAGATTTACCCTACGCCCTGCATGATAGCAAGAAATTATTCGGCGAACGGTAAGATTCCTCTAAATGGCACACTAAAACGCTTCAATTAAATGAAGCGTTTTAACTAAAACTATCTGCCTGCTCCATCTCCCCGCTCATTGGGGACAGACTTACATGAGTGCTTTCACTCATTGGGGACAGACATCGATTTGCCATTTTGCCGTTCTTGACCTATTTTTGCCGCTTATTGGATATAAATAGGTTGCAGGCTCAGCATTTCGCGTTGCTTCTCTCCTTTTAGGTGTTGCCTGAACAGTTTTGAAAGGAGAGATTATGCCCCGATGCGCCCGCCCCGTTTCGATCACCGGCTATTACCACGTCTTTGACCGCGGCAACTCCAAACAGATTATTTTTGAAGATGACTCCGACCGTTATCGTTTCTTATCGGATATCTCGGACAGGTTTGCGCGCCATGAAGTGGCGGTGTTGGCTTGGTGCCTTATGGACAATCACTTCCATTTGATGGTTGATGACCCATTTGACAACCTTTCAAAGGCAATGCAGTGCGCACTGACGGCATATGCTAAGTATTTCAATGGAAAAACGGGGAGAACGGGACATCTGTTTGACAATCGCTATTCGCGGGTCGCGGTTGAGTCGGACACGCAGGCGGTGCAGCTGCTCGACTATATTCATCTCAATCCCGTGAAGGGTGCGCTTGACTCGCTCGATGCGTACCGCTGGTCAAGCTATAAGGCGTATCAGCTGGGCTATGATCCCTTTGACATCTGTGATGCGGCCCCTATGCTCGATATTGTCGGTGGCTCCCGTTGCTATTGCGAGCATCTCGAGGAAGTTGCCGGGCGCATCTGGTCAATGGAGGTTCTTCCACGCCGGCGGATCCCCGATGAGGAGGCCCTTTCCGTTGCGCGCGAAGTTCTGCCGAGCATAGATCCTGCACTGCTCAAAGCCCTGCCACGCCCCGAACGCGATGCGTGTCTGCTGAGGCTTAGGCGGGCGCATCTCACGGTTAAGCAAATTGCCCGTATCACCGGCATCGGCGCTACAAGCGTGACCAAGGCAACTGCAGGCTGGAAGGATGCTGCGTGAGGCAGGGGCCGGAGCCAGTCAGTGCGTCGCATGCGTGCTTCATGTCTGTCCCCAATGCGTGAAAGCACTCATGTAAGTCTGTCCCCAATGAGTGCAAAAAGGCGCCCTCCGCAGGGGAGGGCGCCTTTGGTAAGTTCTATATGAACGCGAGGTCTTTGACCCGGAGAGTCCGAGGTACTTGTTGGTAAGACCTTATTTAGGAGCGCGCAACCTTGCCGGACTTGAGGCAGGTGGAGCAAACGTTCATCTTGCGACGGTGACCATCGACGACGACGTACACGCGCTGGATGTTGGGGCGGAACTTACGGTTGGTGACGCGGTGAGAGTGGCTGATGGAGCGACCGGCAACGGGGTGCTTACCGCAAACTTCGCAAACTTTGGACATAACTGACCCTCCTTGGGCGACAAACGAACATGTCGCGTTAACAAACAAGCCTGAACTATAGCACAGAAGCAGCTCCCTGTGCGTAATCTACACAGAGATACTCCTCTTTTGGCGATAGTGCTCACGCCACGGCCCTGGACGTAGATCCGATTTGCGTGCAGCAGAGGGGATTATGCCAGCTCGTGCGTGCGTTTTCAAGCTCGTCCCACAAATATATATAGGTTTATGAAGCATTGGGCTCCGTTTACGGTTTGCTCTGTATTTATGCTCGCAATTAAGCTCGGGGTTGGTTACACTATCCCTTGACCATTAAAGGGGTACGAGATACCCACATGGAATTACATAGCTGCCAAAGAGCAGCCCTTCCTTGTGGGTGTCTGGTCCGCTTTGAGCGGTCGGGCATCTATTTTTTTGACTGTGTCAGCAGTCAAGACATGTGAGGAAGGAGATCGATGGGCACGACTTCCCCCAAGGCGGTCATCATGGACGAGACCGCCGTCAATCGAGCGATGACCCGCATCGCGCACGAGATTCTCGAGCGCAACGAGGGCTGTGAAGACCTCGCTCCTGTCTCTTATACACAT
>URZB01000265.1 GCA_900552295.1 uncultured Collinsella sp. | reverse complement strand
CGACTTGGATTCCCTGGCCGGCGAGACGCATGCCATTACCATGATGACCATCCACTCCGCCAAGGGCCTGGAGTTCCCGGCGGTGTTCGTAGCCGGCATGGAGGAGGGCATCTTCCCGCACGTGCACGACTCTGGCGGCAGCGATGACCCGGGCAAGCTCGAGGAAGAGCGTCGCCTGGCCTACGTCGCCATCACGCGTGCCCGTAAGCGCCTATTCCTGACCTATGCGGCCACGCGTCGCACCTACGGCTCGACCTCTGCCAACCCGCGCTCGCGCTTCCTCAATGAGATTCCGTTTGAGGATATCGAGTTTAGCGGTATCGGTTCTGCCGGTTTTGAGGGCACGGGCTGGGAGAAGCGCGGCGACCGTCACGGCACCTTTGGCTCGGGCATGGGTTCGGATATGTATGGCGGCAAGGTGTTCGGTTCGCATACGCGCTCGACCGGCGGTTCCGGTTCGCGCGGCGGATCGAGCTTTGACGATTTCTTTGGCGGCAGCAGCTACGGGACCGAGCGCCATCGTGGGGTCTCGCCCGACGCCGGCCGTGTTGCCTCGACCTTTGGTTCGGGTGCGCCGCGAGCCAAAAAGCCGTCGTCCAAGGTGTCTCCGACGGTGGAGCGCAAGGTCGATCGCGCCAGCGCATCGCAGGACTTTGCCGCGGGCGATACCGTGAGCCACAAGACCTTTGGCACGGGTACCGTGATCTCGGTCGCCGGAGACATGATCGAGGTCCAGTTCGAAAAGACCGGCCAGACCAAAAAGCTGATGAAGGGCTTTGCGCCGATCGTCAAGCTGTCGTGATCCTGGCGGACCTGGGCGGGCGTATAGGGCAACATCGCCTGCTCGGGCAGTCCTGCGCAAGACGGAGAGCACATTAAGTGCTCTCCTTTGCGTGCGGAACTCGCGATCGATGTTGCCCTATACGCCCGCCCAGGTCCTTGGGTAACGGTGCTTGCGAACGTCGCTCTGCTCGTTCGCTTTTTGATCTGGAGAGCCGGGTGGGCTGATAAATAGATATGGCAAGGGGCTCTCCCGCACATGGACGGGAGAGCCCCTTGTTGCGTTTGGGTTGTTGGTGCGACCTACAGGTGGCTGATGATCAGTTCCATCTTGCCTTCGAGGTCGATGGAGCTGACGGTGCTCGGGGCCAACAGGTGGCTTCCCTTGTGGACGGGGTCGCCGCAGACGGTGCCTTCGCCGTCGATGACCGACAGGCACATGAAGGGCCAGCGCTGGTCGAGGGTCTTGCTGCCGTTGACGCGCACGCGATCGACGGTGTAGCAGGGGTTGGACTCGAGCTCGGTCACGCCGTCCACCTCGGGCGCGGTCACCGTGCCGTCGGTCGGAGCCTGAGCATCAAAGTCGATGCAGTCGAGGCTCTGCTCAATGTGCAGCGGGCGCAGGTTGCCGTCAGTGCCGGGACGGTCGTAGTCGTACAGACGATACGTCACGTCGCTCGACTGCTGCGTCTCCAAAATGAGCGTGCCGGTCTTGATGGCGTGCACGGTACCGGAATCAATCTGGAAAAAGTCGCCCTTGTGAATCGGCAACACGTTGAGCATGTCGTCCCAACGTCCTTCCTCGATCATTTGTGCGGCCTCGGCGCGGTCCTTGGCACGCTGGCCGACGATGATCGTGGCGTCGGGCTCGCAGTCCAGCACATACCAACACTCGGTTTTGCCCAGGCTACCGTTCTCGTGCTCGGCAGCGTACTCGTCGTTGGGATGAATCTGGATCGAAAGGTCGTCCTTGGCGTCCAGAATCTTAATGAGCAGCGGGAACTCCTTGCCCTCGCAGTTGCCAAAGAGCTCGCGATGCTCGGCCCACAGCCACGACAGCGTGTGGCCGGCATACGGGCCCTCCGCAATCTGGCAGTCGCCGTTGGGGTGGGCCGAGATGGCCCAGCACTCACCGATGGGGCCATCGGGAATGTCGTAGCCAAATACGGTTTCGAGCTGGCGACCGCCCCAGATCTTCTCGTGGAAGATCGGCGTCAGTTTAATCAAATCGGACATATTCATACCTCATTGTGTTGCGCGGGCGCTGCGTAAAACTGTTCAAAACGAGCGCCCGCATGACTGCAAAAACCTATGCCAACGTTACGTTGTGCAACTCAAAGCGGTCGCCAACGTTGCGCGAGACCGAATACTCAAAGGCGGCGCCGCTGTCCAAAAAGCCAATCTGGGTGAGCTCGAGCAGGGGAGAGCCAGGCTTGGTGTCCAGGCGCTCGGCTTCTTCCTCGGTTGCTGCCACGGCGCGAATGGTACGGTGGAAGCTCGAAATTTTCAGCCCGCATTGCTCGCGGATGAAATGGTAGACCGATCCGTACAGGTCCTTCTTTTTCAGCCCCGGAATCAGCTCGAGGGGCATGTAGGTGTACTCGATAACGATGGGCTTCCCATCGGCCTGACGCACGCGCACGACGTGATAGGCAAAGTCATCCTCGGCAATTCCCAGCTGGGCTGCGATGTCCGCTGGTGGATTAACAATCGAGAAATCGTAGACCACCGAGGTCACCTTTTCCCCGCGGTGCTCATACGAAAAGCCCTGGGCACGGTCGTTTTTGCCCTGGAAAAACGCCTGGCCGGGAAGTCCCGCCGTGTCCTTAACGTAGGTGCCCGATCCGCGCCGGCTGGTAATAAGAC
>URZB01000264.1 GCA_900552295.1 uncultured Collinsella sp. | reverse complement strand
CTCCGTGAGTTTGTGGCGCTCCGGCATGTTGCGGTCTTCCGGCAGGATCCAGATGGCGTCGTTGCCCTCCGTTAAGGCTTCCAAATCCGGCAGAACGGGCAGCTTTTGCTCCTTGGAGATGAGCACGTAGAGGTCGCTGCCGTGTGCGCCGTCGTGCAGGGTGCGGAGAAGCTGCGGCATAGGGGTGAGGTCGTTGCGGCATTCCAATCTTGCGAGCCGGCGGCGCAGGTAAAGCGCGGTGTTGCGGCCGGTGAGCTCGCCGGTGGAGAGCATTTTGCCGTCTACGGTGTCTATGCCGTTTGAAAGGACGGAGACCGAGATGCCGTCTGCGAGCATGCGCTCCGCGAGTTCGGCGGCGATGGAGATGGCGATCTCCTCGGGGTCCTCGGCCTGAATGGCAACGCCGATCGGCAGGTGCAGCTCGTCGATCTGCTCCTGCGTAAAGCCCTCCTGCTCCAGGCGGGCGCGCACAAAGGCCGTCTTGCGGCGCGATCCCAGGCAGCCTAGGTAGGCAGGCTTGGCGCGCATGGCCTGAATCACCACGTCGATATCGGACTTGTGGCCTGCTGTGGCAACGACCACCAAGTCGCGCGGACCAATGGGACACGGCTCGCTCAGGTTCTTGTAGTCGACCAGACGACGGTCGTAGACACCGGGCACCCATTCGGGGGTCAGCGTGCCGGGGCGGTCGTCGCAAACCACGACGGCAAAGCCCGCCGCCGTGAGCACCCGCGCCGTCGCGGCGCCCACGTGGCCGCAGCCAAAGATATAGGTCAGGCCCTCGGGGCAGAGCGTCTCGATGTGCGCCGCGGGAATCTCGGAGGCCGCGTTGGTGTAGGTGACCCTACTCCCCTCCTCCACCAGCGAAAGCCCGGGGCAGCCCGCAATGGTGCGGCGCGATTCCTCGCCATGGCACTCGGCCACATCGCCCTCGAGCGCGCTCGCGATAAACGGTTCAAAGTCGATGACGAAGTCGCCGATGCGCCGATAGGCCAAGACGTCGGCTATTTCCTGGAACAACGACGCCTGAGTCGCATCCAGATGCAGGTAGCACAGGCAGATGGCTCCGCCGCAGATCATGCCGGTATCGGAGTTCTCGCCGCCCATGGTGTAGCGGACCAGACGCGACTGTCCCGCGCTCAGGAGCTCGCGCGCCTCATCCAGCGCAAAGAGCTCGATCTTGCCGCCGCCGATGGTACCCGCTTGGCTGCCATCGGCAAAGACGGCCATCCAGGCGCCCACGCCGCGCGGCGATGACCCTGCCGTGCCGGCCACGACCACGAGTTCGCACGTCTCGCCAGCACGCAGGGCGGCAAGCGCCGCATTCACAACATCGAGCTTTTCCATCGTCGCTTCCTATCCCCTAAAAACGTCGGTGAGCATAGCGAGTGCCTCGAGCACACCGCCGCCGACCGACGTCGCCTTGTCCGAAATGTAGTTGATATAGCTGGCATCGCCGCGCGGATCGACGTCGGCACATTTAAAGCCCTCGGTCACCTGAACGCCGTCGGCCAAAAGACCGCGCAAGCAGCCGTCAATCTGCGTGACCATGGGCGTATCGCCCGCGTAGCCAATTACGTCTCCGGCGCTCACGATGTCGCCGATTGCGCAGTCGGACCGAAACACGCCGGCGGCGGGGCTGTGGATAACGCGCTCCTTGCCATAGCCGGCGATAATGCCCGGCACGCCTGTGTTGGGCTGGGGCGAACCTTGGGTAATGACACGGCCGAGAAAATGCCCGCGCATGGTCTCGACCACGGCATCGCAGTCAACCGGCGCGGTAAAGCCCGGCCCCACGGCGATGACGGCAGGCGCCATGTCGCGCGTGGTACCCAAGTTGCGCTTAGCCAAAATCGCGTCGACCACAGCCGCGGGTTTCAACTCACCGAGCATCTTGGCCTGGGGGTCCACCACAACGGCGACGTCTCCGGCCTCGGTAATCGCAAGCGCCTCAGCCGGCGTCTGCGCCAAGCGAGCGCGAATGCCTTCGACCTCGACCTCGCCCAGGCGAATGGCCTCGCAAAAACTGATTGTGCGGCGGATGCACGTGGGAACCGCAATATCGGCCATAACGACCGACACGCCGGCGCGCACCAAGCGAGCGGCGACGCCCGTGGCGATATCGCCGGCACCGCGAACATAAACGAGCATTCCCGGGGCACCTCCCTGTGCTACGGTTTGAGCAGAGCAAAAGCGGTTCGACCGCTACTCTGATGATTATTTATTATCACAGTATTATACGGCGGTGAACAGATGGAAACGACGAGCGGAAACCTTGCCTCCGCGCTCAAGATCGAGCCGGGCATTACCGCGATTATCGGCAGCGGCGGCAAGTCGACGTTGCTCAAGACGCTGGGTCTCGAGCTCATGCGCGCCGGCGGCAGGGCGCTTCTCTGTACCACCACGCACATGTTTCCCGTCGCCGGTGTGCCATGGGACGGGTCGAACCGTCGCCTGGACGCCGCGCCTTGGCAGCCGGGGACCCTGCATGTTCCCGGCTGCACCTGCGAGGCATGCGCGGGCATGAGCCGCGGAAGTATCTGCCAGGCGGGTGTTTTGGACCCGGAGACAGGTAAGCTCTCCTCCCCTGCCGAGCCGCTCGACGAGCTGGCACGGCGCTTTGACTATGTATTGGCCGAGGCAGATGGCAGCAAGCGACTCCCGCTCAAGGCCTGTCTCTTATACACATCTCCGAGCCCACGAGACGGAGCTACATCTC
>URZB01000263.1 GCA_900552295.1 uncultured Collinsella sp. | reverse complement strand
GACGACATCGCCAAGGCAAAGACCGAGGCCATGGACGTCAAGCTCGACGATATCGAGATCAAGCGCTAAGCGACTGGCGAGTGCAGCGGGAAACACGGGCGCAGTGCAAACAAGCGACGGTACCCCAGCGCTTCGTACCCAGGGAGGGCCGGTAAACCGACCCTCCCTTTCTTATGCCGGTAGCCAACGAACGCGAGGATGCCGGACGCCGGAACCGCTCCAAATGTAGCAACAGTACGAAAACGACAAGCACCCCAACACGTCCGCCCGCCGATTTATTGCGCCGCGCAGACAATTAAACCAGCATCTTTAAACATCTGAGCAGTATAGTGACCAAAACTATCGCATAACCGCACTCTACGAATGGAGAAGTTATGACCGAACACCACGCCATCAGCCGCCGAGCATTTACGTTGGGCCTTGGACTCGCGGCGTTGTCGCCACTTGCAAGCCTGTCCGAAACCGCGGCATTGGGCATTGGCCCACGAGCGGCATTTGCAGACGACGCTGCCACAGCGTCGGTCAGCCTCGACAATTTCGTCATTCGCCTTCGCCCCGCGGGCTATTTTCGTACCGCGAGCGTCAACGAAGACGGCAACGTCATCGGCAACGTCTGCCATCTGTTTAACGACGGCACGTCCAGCAAGCTCATCCTTGAGAACGTAACGACCAAGAATGACGATACAAACTGGTATGCTATCCGCACCTTGCTCAATTTCGAAGAGCATAAAAAGACGGGCTACAGCATTTGGTCGGTCGACGACGACTCGGACAAAGATGGAAAGGTCATCCACGTATGGGGCGGCGAGTATGACAACAAGCCCAGCCGCGCTTTTGCGTTCGAACGTCAATCAAACGGAACCTATATCATTCGAGACCGCACGGTCGAGAAAGAAACTGAGAAAAAAGACATTAAGTACCTGGCAATAGAATCGGACGGCAAAGACCAGGACAACAATAAGATCTGCCATAAGAGTAAGAGCATTCCGTGGGAGCTAGAACTTGTCGGTTACGACATGGGCAAGATCAATACCACAGTTAGAAGTATCGACTGGACCACGTATAGCAGCTACGTCGACGGACCATGCTGGATGAAATACGTCGACGACAACAAGTACCTCGACGAGCTGAGTATCCCGGGCACGCATGATTCGGGCACCTGCAGCGTGGACAACGACACCGAGCCCCAATCCTCACAAGCAAAGTGCCAGCAGGATTACATCCCGACGCAGTTGCTCGAAGGCATTCGCTATTTTGATATCCGACTCGGAAGGAACGACGAGAACGGCGACCCCGGTATCGACCATGGAAGATGCTACCTGCTCAAAAAAGGCGGGGGCTTTATGCATCTCTCCGATGTCATCGGTTACTTCAAAACATTTTTGAACGAAAACCCGTCAGAAGCGCTCATCATGCTTGCGTCACGAGGCAACGACGAGGCTACCGACGAAAGCGTTACGACGGCTTTCGCCAAGGTTATGCACGATAATCCCGATCTGTTCTACACGTCGAGCCGAATCCCCACACTGAACGAGGTGCGCGGAAAGATCGTCCTGCTGCGTCGATTTGTACTCGCCGGCAACAGCGTAAGCAGCCACACGTGGGGCCTCGATCTCACCCAATGGGACAACAAAATCAAGGCGCATTCCGGGCAGTCGATGTGCCTCGTCCAAGACGCGCGAGGCTTTGAGACTACGGGCAATGCGGGCGACAAAGAGCCCTATTGCACCAAGGTATACGCCCAGGACCATTTTGAATGCACCGGAACCGACAAGATTAGCTGGGTCGATATGGCGCTGCGAGAGACGACCAATCTCACGCGCAACAAGGTGGACGTCGAGGACAATGATGGCGCCAAGGTGCAAGTCCTGGAACGCTGCTGGTCTATCAACTACACCAGTTGCACGAATTACAAACAAGGAAGCAATCCTTTTACCGCGGCGCGAGTGGTCAACGAGCATCTGTACAAGAGCCAGTACATCAATCCCAGCGGCAGCGATAAAACAAAGTCAGATTGCCTCAAGCACGTTGGCATTATCGCGTCCGACTTTGTCGATTCAGCACTGGCCCGGAGCATCTACCAACGCAATTACGACGCGAAGCACAAGCCAACAGTTTCATGCTGCCTCCCGGACCGCATGCACATGACGTATGGAGACTCGCTGAGCGATGCCTCGCTCCAAGATGGCAAGACCGTTGGCGAGGGCCATTTCCGCCTTGTCGACAGCAGCAACGTACTCAACGTGGCGGCTTCGGGCCATGCGTTTGCCATCGAATATGTGGATGTCGATGCCCTGGGCAACGAGACCGCTACGGAGTTGCGGGGATCCGTGCCCATCGATATCGATCCGCGCGTGCTGACGCCCCATTTTGAGGGGCTTGAAGGCCTTAAGGCCGGCGCGGATGTGCGCGCCAAGGTCACGGCGCCGCTCGACGGCAAGCTCGAAACCGATGCCTGTACGGCCCAGCTCGAATTTGTGCACGACGCGAACGGCGCTCCGGGCGCGGCAATGGCCGAGGGCGAAACATTTGCCGCAGGAACGTACTGGGTGCGCGTGAACGGTCTCTTGGGCGACGCGGCGCAAAACTACACGCTCGCCAGCGACGGAGCCGCAAGCTTTACCGTAGCGGCCTCGGACAGTGCAGGCGGCACCGGCACCGGCAGCGGCAGGGGTTCCAACGCAGGCAGCGCTGATAAGAACGGTAAGGGTAACAACTGTCTCTTATACACATCTCCGAGC
>URZB01000262.1 GCA_900552295.1 uncultured Collinsella sp. | reverse complement strand
GAGTGGGTCGAGGGCACCTCGCTCAAGCAGGCGCTGCCCCTGCTTCCTCACGACGCCTCGGGCGGGCTGACCACCCAGATGGTCACCGCCGTCGGAAACGCCGTGCTTCGTGCGCTCTTGATGACCCAAGGCCTCGTGAATCCGGTCATCCATCGCGACCTTTCGCCTGCCAATATCATGTTCCGCACCACCAGCCGAACGCTCGAGCAGCAGATTGCCGATTGCTCCTTTGACCCCTGCCCCATCGACATGGGCTCCGCGACCATGGCTCTCGGCGACGACACGATCACCCGGCGCGCCGACATCTGGCGCTTTGCCACGCCCGCATACGCCGCGCCCGAGATGCTCACGCAGGATATCGAAGGCATCGCGGCCCTTCGCCGTTCGCCGGCAATCGACGTCTATGCGCTTTCGAGCATTCTGTACCAGCTCTACAGCGGTCGCAAACCGTTTGACTTTGAGTCGACGGACGCCGCTGCAACCGGCTCGTTCTATCTCGTAAAGACCAAGACCAAGCCGGCACCGCTCGAGCCGCGCTGCGAGGGCGATGAAGCGCTCGTCAAAATCATCATGAAGGGTCTCTCAGTCGAGCAGTGCGATCGTCCCACCGAGCAGCAGATGCTCGAGGTGCTCTCGGCATACCTCACCGATGCCGAATCCGAGGGCCGCGAAGGCGCGGGCAGTGATGCCGCAATCGACATCGACTCCGGTACACACCTTAAGGTCGACGTCGCCGGCGAGCGCGCGAGAGAGATCCTGGAGCAGGCCCGGCACGATGCCATGACCCGCCGCCGGTTTATTATCGGTGGCGTCGTTGCAGCCGTTGCGTGGCTCAGCGTCATTGGGGCGGCGACCCATGGCTTTGGCATCCCCGACTACCTGGATGGCATCCGCGGTTCGCTTGACGACTACACCTGGGATCAGCTGCAGGAGATTTCGCTCAAGATTAAGGCCGCCGAGACCCGTAGCGAGGCACGCGAGATTGCCAAGCGCTATCACCTGCTCGATGCCGATGGGCATATCCCCTATCCGTGTACCAAACGTGTCACGCTCACCAACGGGCTGCAGGTTGGCGCGCAGCTTGTGGGCATCCGCCACGATGAGCTTCTGGACGGGACGGGCAAGGCCGGATTGACGTTTATGTTCGATGCCGGCATTGCCGAGCGCGATGCCACGGCCCAACCGTTGAGCGCCGGCTGGGCAGATTGCGAGCTGCGGGAATGGCTCGACGGCGACGACCTTAAGCTGCTGCCCAACGAGTTGCGCGCACTCATTAAATCTGTCAAAAAGATCTCGAATAACGTTGGCGCTGCCAGAAGCGCATCGTGTCTGAGCGAGTTGCCCGCAACCCTTTGGCTGCCCGCCATGGTCGAGCTGTGCGGAGTGCAGCCGCCCGAGTCATTTGCCGAGGGCTTTCACTACCTGGCCGACATCTACAACGGCGAAGGCAAGGAGTACCAGCTGTTCCGCGAGCTCAAGGTAAGTCCGTATACCACGAACGAGACGTTGGTTCGCCAGTGGAAAGGCAAGGACACCTGTTGGTGGGAGCGCACGGTGAGCCCCGACACATCGGAGAGCGAAGGCACGCTCTATATGAACCGCGTGGGGCACGACGGCGACGTCTTTACGTACGCAACGCCTGCGGAAAAGCCAAACAAGCTAACCTGTGTGATCCCCGGATTCTGTATCTAGGCGGCGGGCGTCTTGCCATGACGGGACCCCTCCCCGTCAATTGTCTTGATCTGTAACACTAGCTCGGCAGATACAGGTCTAGATGTTACAGAACGAGACAAACCCCAACCCCGCGAGACAACATCTCAATCTGTAACATCTAGCAGGCAAAACGGTCCTCAGATGTTACAGATTGAGATGGTTGGTTGGGACGGTCCATCGGCCAACCATCCATCCTCATCTGTAACGAAATGTCATACATTTCTTTCTGTACTGGACACCCCCAGGGGGTATAGGTGTATAGTATCGGCAGGTTAACAATTCCAACACCGAACTACAGAAAGGAGAAGCCATGGCTCAAGATAAGTTCGACGTGGGCGGCATGACATGCGCCGCCTGCCAGGCGCACGTGGACCGTGCCGTGAGCAAGCTCGACGGCGTAGAAAGCGTCGCGGTCAATCTGCTCGCCGGTTCCATGATGGTGGACTATGACCCCGCGCAGGTCACCCCCGACGATATCTGCACCGCTGTCGACCGCGCGGGCTACTCGGCCTCGCTCATCAGCACGGGCGCCGACGCTGTCCAAAGCGGAAGTGCGCAAGCCAGGTCCGGCGCCGCCCATATGGAGTCACCGACCAAAAAGTTGGAGGCCGCCGCCTCCGCCATGCGCACCCGCCTCATCATCTCGATCGTATTCCTCATCCCACTGTTCTACATAGGCATGGGGCACATGCTCGGCTGGCCGCTGCCCGGTTTTTTCACCGACCATACCCACAGCATGACACTCGCGCTCACCGAGCTCGTCCTGCTCATCCCCATCGTCTACGTCAACGACGCGTACTTTATCAACGGGTTTAAATCGCTCGCGCACGGCGCGCCCACCATGGACGCCCTTATTGCCGTGGGCGCCACCGCCTCCATCGCCTGGTCGCTCTACGCCATGTTCATCATGGCCGACCAGCTAGCCGCAGGTCAGGTGCACGAGGCCATGATGACGAGCATGGACAACCTGTATTTTGAGAGCGCTGGCACCTGTCTCTTATACACATCTCCGAGCCCACGAGACGGAGCTACATCTCG
>URZB01000261.1 GCA_900552295.1 uncultured Collinsella sp. | reverse complement strand
ATCGTCGGCAGCGTCAGATGTGTATAAGAGACAGTGGGCATTGAGATCAAGCCCGAGCTCGTTCCGCACATCCAGAAGGAGATCATCGCCAAGTGCAACGCGGCCTACAAGCCCGTTATCACCGCTACGCAGATGCTCGACTCCATGCAGCAGAACCCGCGCCCGACGCGCGCCGAGGTTGCCGACGTTGCTAACGCCATCTACGACGGCACCGACGCCGTTATGCTCTCTGGCGAGTCCGCTGCCGGTAAGTACCCGGTCGAGGCCGTTAAGATGCAGGCCAGCATTGCTCTCGAGACTGAGAAGTACCTCCCGGCTCACGCTCCGCTCGAGGTTCCGGCTGACGCTCACGGCACCCGCGTCGTCAACAACGTTGTGGGTATGTCCGCTGTGAACATGGCTACCACCGTTGGCGCCAAGTGCATCACCGTGCCGACGACCACCGGTCGTACCGCTCGCCTGATCTCGCACTTCCGTCCCAACATGCCGATCTGCGCGTTCTCCCGCCACGAGTGGGCCGTCCAGCAGATGATTATGTACTGGGGCGTTATCCCGCACCAGGCCGAGATTACCCAGGGCACCGTCAACGGCACGATCGTCAAGGCGATCGAGACCGCTAAGGAGCTCGGCTACGTCGAGGCCGGCGATCTGACCGTCGCCACCGCCGGCGACCCCCGCATGAGCGTCCAGCTCGAGGACAAGGTCTCCTCGACCAACGTCGCTTACGTCGCTCAGGTGCGCTAAATCGTACTTGCAAGCACACTTGCATTGCAAAGGGCCCGGAAGGCTTCGCCTTCCGGGCCCTTTTTCTGTGCCAATGCCGCCGCACGGCAAAACACGCACTCATTTCTTTACCAAAAGCGCGAAATCCACCCTTCGAGGCCCAAAAAATAAAGCCCCAAGCGCTAAAAGTGTTCGCCCGGTGGCAAACCCACACCTCACACAGGGCTGATAAATCGTTTTAGCAAGAACCAAATCGACCTGGTTTTCGGAAGTATGCGGCAAATTCTGGAACCTCCGAGCACACCCTGTTTTTTCGCAACAAAATGCCTGATAAACTAGCCTCAAAAGCCAGGTCCGCTCATAGGGTTCAGATTTTGCCGCATACTTCCGGATTGACGCTGGCATCACTCGCTTCAAAGAGATGATTTCGGCCAGGAGGGCATTATGGACCTGACGCTTTGTGGGCAATCCGCCTTTAACTACCACCGCATCCCGCCGCAGGTATTAGGCCTTTACCCCGCCATTAGCCTTGGCAATATGGATCGCAGATGTTGTGGCCTCGGAAGTCATGCAGTTGTAAAAGACCTGCTTCACGCACCACTTCACAGGCTTGTATTCACTCGGGCACAATCCGGGTCGCGAAGCCTGTTTAAATCGCACCTCCTGACCCAAGAACCACCTCCGGGGTCGTTTAGGCAGACTGAACATGGGTTTGATGTCACATCGCCCGAGTTCACACTGCTCAACCTTGCTACGCAGGTCTCACGCAGCCAGCTGCTTATGGCTTGTTATGAGATGTGCAGCTCCTTCGCGGTGTTCACGCCTTGCAAACGTACGCAACAGCAACTTGATGAAGCTATTTCGCTTAAGCTCATTCCACCCAACTGCGGCTGGGAGCGGGTTATCGACGTCAACGGCAAGGATACCAACCTGTGGAAGCGCACGCCGCTTCTTTCCGCAGCGGATATCGCCGCGTTCGCCAAGCAGGCCGCAGGCCTGCGCGGTGTTAAGCAGCTCCGCTGGGCCGCCGAACGCATGACAGGACAGACCGCCTCGCCCTTCGAAGTACAGACCTCCATGCTTATCTCGCTCCCCCGCGACGAGGGCGGCATGGGCATCAACATCGCAAACAACGTGCGCATCCCACTCAGCGACGCCGCGCGCTCGCTGTATGACAAAACCTGCTGCTACGCCGATATCCTCATCGAAAGCGCCACCGACAGCATGGGTGTCATCCTTGAATGCCAAGGCCGCTCCGCCCACGGCAGCGAAGCCGCGAGCCTCTCCGATGCCGAGCGCGCCACCGCGCTCACAAGCATGGGCTACGACGTCATCCAAATTACCTTTGGCCAGATTAAGGATGAGAAGAGCTTCGACCACATAGCCGAGCTCATCCATAAAAAGGCTGGACTTTCCTACACCCCAAAGACCAAACAGGAGCGCATTGCCGAAGATACCTTACGGCAAGAGCTACTTGTCGATTGGGTTGAGCTATTCACTGCCGGGCCGGCCAGCTAGCAGCTAGCAATCAGGGGCAGCGCGGACGTGCCGGGAGCGGCCACGCGCTCGGCAAAACCCGTCTCGGTTAGCTCGACGACCTCGGTAAACGTTGCATCGAAAAACTCCTCGGTTAGCAAGCGATACGGCGGATGATCGGGCTCGCCGGGGTTTTCGCGTACAATCTCGTGCATGACGCCAATGGTCTTGAGCACATAATCTTGCGGAATCGAATACTGACCAAACTGGGCCGCCGCGGTATACAGGCGATCGGTCTCACGCGGGATAGAAACAATGCCGAGCGTCTTGCCAAACCAGTCAAAGTCGCCTTGCTTTTTAATGCGGAATTCCTCGCACGGCTTGCCGCCGTGCGCCTCCAGATACTGATTCACGCGCGTATTCCACACGGTATCGGCCACGAGGTGAGACCAAACGCCCAGCGTCAGATCGAGCAGCGACTGTGCCACGTCATCGGGCGCGAGCGAAAGCTCGCTAGCACCGGGACCGGCAACCGGCTCGGCATCCTTGTAGCG
>URZB01000260.1 GCA_900552295.1 uncultured Collinsella sp. | reverse complement strand
GTACTGTGGTGCCGGCACCTTTACCCTGCCGCTCGCCCGCCGCTGCGACTTTGTCGCCGCCGTCGAGGCCTACGGCCCCGCCGTGCGCGACCTGCGCCGTAACCTGGAGATCAACAAGCTTGATAACGTCGACGTCATTGGCGGAGACGCGGTGCGCGAGTTCCCCGACCAGGATGCCGACGTCTTGGTGGTCGACCCGCCACGCGCAGGCCTCGCCCCCGAGGCGATCGACCTTATCGCCAGCACGAGTGCTCGCGATGTCGCCTACGTGAGCTGCGACCCGGCCACCCTGGCGCGCGATCTCAAACGCTTTGTCGAAGAAGGCACCTTCTTCCCCGTAAAGATCACGCCAGTCGACCTGTTCCCACAAACCTTCCACTGCGAGACCGTCGTCCACCTTAGGCGCAACTAGACTGTTTGCCCAAGGCCACGCCCGATGTTTTTTCTGGGACGGGGATTAAATAATCAATTTGTACCAAATGATTATTTAATCCCCGTCCCTTTTTAAACATTGGGAAATCGAGCGTGGCAAGCGCATGTCTTCGGGGTATAAGACGCCTAATTGTATGCCGCCTTACGAAAGGAACTCTCATGCCCAGCGTTGCCGTTCTCGCCGCCGATGGCTTTGAAACGATTGAATGTCTGACCATGGTCGATGTCATGCGTCGCGGCGGCGTGCGCGCCACGCTCGTCTCGATCATGCCCACGCGCGAGGTCGTGAGCTCGCTGCAGATCCCCGTGACCTGTGATGTGCTCTTTGACGAGATCGACTTTGACGAGTACGACTGCGTCGTGCTGCCCGGCGGCCTGCCCGGTGCCACCAACCTGCGCGCCGACCAGCGCGTCTGCAACGTAGTCTGCGATTTCGCCGCGACCAAGCACGTTGCCGCCATCTGCGCCGCCCCGTTTATCCTAGGCGAGCTTGGTCTACTCGAGGGACGCCGCGCCACGTGCTTCCCCGGCTTTGAGAAGAGCTTCCCCGAGGGCACCTATACCGGCGAGAAGGTCACGCAAGACGGCAATATCATCACTGCCAGCGGCATGGCACAGTCACTCCCCTTTGCCTTGGAGCTGCTGCGCACGCTCGCCGGCGAAAAGGCCGTCGAGAAGGTCGCCGAGGGCATCCAACTATGATTTTGGCTTCGCAATCGCCGCGCCGCATAGAGCTGATGCGCGAGGCGGGCTATAACATTCGCGTAATTCCCGCAGACATCGATGAAACGCCTTTTGATGGCGAAGCTCCACTTACGCTCGTCGAGCGCTTGGCGCGTGCCAAAGCTGCTGCCGTCGCGGCCGAGCATGCCGAACCCAATGAGTTGACCGTCGCGGCCGATACTATTGTCACCTTTGACGGCCAAATATTGGGTAAGCCGGCAAACGAGGACGAGGCGCGCACCATGCTCCGCGAGCTTTCGGGCCGCACGCACCAGGTGGCGACCGGCGTCTGCATCGTTAAAGCCGGCGACGCTACAGCTCCGCATGCCGCCGAGAGCCTGTCGTTTGTCGATGTGACCGACGTGACGTTCTACGAGCTCACCGACGAGCAGATCGAGCGCTACGTCGCCTCGGGTGAGCCCATGGACAAGGCCGGCGCCTACGGCATTCAGGGCACAGGCGGACGCATGCTCGTGCACGATATTTCGGGCGACTTCTATAACGTGGTGGGCTTACCCATCGCCCGCGTCGCGCGCGCGATTCAAAAACTCTCGTAATTGCATCTGGCGCTGGGTATTCCCCAGCGCCTACAATTTTGGCGTACCGTACGGATCCCGACCGGGCACAAGGCGCGGCGGAAAACCGATAGGAGTTAAACATGGATACACTGCTCGAGGCCATTGACGTCTGCGATGTCGATGGCTTTTGCTATGGCAACTATACGGACGAGGAGGCCGGCACCGGTTGCACCGTAATCGTGGCACCCGAGGGCGCCACCGGCGGCGTTGACGTTCGCGGCGGTGCTCCAGCATCGCGCGAAACCGACCTGCTGCGTCCCGAGAACACCGTCGACAAGGTCCACGCCGTCTGCCTTTCGGGTGGATCGGCCTTTGGCCTCGAGGCTGCAAGCGGCGTCGCTCGCGAGCTTGAGAGCCGCGGCATCGGCCTTCCCGTCGGCCCCACGCAGGTGCCTATCGTGTGCTCCAGCTGCATCTTCGACCTCGCCTTTGGCGACCCCACCGTGCGCCCCGACATTGAGGCCGGTATCGCCGCCGTGCGCGAGGCGCTCGACCACACCCCTGCCACGCTCGAGCAAGGCAACGTGGGCGCCGGTACCGGCGCCACCGTAGGCAAGCTCATGGGGCCTGCCACCTGCATGAAGGCCGGCCTTGGAGCTGCCGCCGTGGCACTCGGTCCCGTCAAAGTGGGCGCCGTGGTCTCGGTCAACGCCTGCGGCAACGTCATCGACCCGACCACTGGCGAGTGGGTCGCCGGCATGCGCGCCACAGCCGATAGCGACCAGATCGTCGACATGGAGCTCGCAGCCTTTGCCGCAGCCGGCTCCATGCAAATGCCGCTCGACCGCACCAACACCACCATCAGCTGCATCGTCACCAACATGGAGCTCACTAAGGCGCGGGCTACCAAGGTCTCCCAAATGGCAGCAGACGCCTACGCGCACGCCATCCGCCCCACACACACCACCAACGACGGCGACACCATCTACACCCTTGCCAGCGGCAAACTGGGAGCCCAGGCAAGCGCCGCCGTTCCCCTAGACCCTGTCTCTTATACACATCTCCGAGCCCACGAGACGGAG
>URZB01000259.1 GCA_900552295.1 uncultured Collinsella sp. | reverse complement strand
CGCTCGGTCAGGTCCTGGGCTCGCTCGGAAAGCACATTAAGTGCTTTCCGGCTCGTGCGGAATCTACGAAAACCTTGCGCCCGGCCTTCGGCGGCGCGGCCTGCGGTGACTTTGGGGCAGCCCGGTTTTCCGTTGAGCGACGCCCCCACGCATAATCCTTATGTCGGTGGGCTGATGTGTTGCGTCCCTGATGGCTATAGGGTTGAGACGAAGGTGGACAGGCGGTGGAGGCCTTCGTCCAGGTTTTCGTCGGAGACGCAGTAGCTTAGGCGGATGTGGCCTTCGGTGCCGAAGCAGTTTCCAGGGACTAGGGCTACGTTTGCCTCTTTGATGGCTTTGATGCAGAAGTCCTCACTTGTTAGGCCGAACTTTTTGATGCTCGGGAAAGTGTAGAAGGCTCCTGCGGGCTCTACTACGTCGAGGCCCATGGCGTCTAAGGCTGCGAGTACGCGTTCGCGACGGGCTCGGTAGACTTCGAGCATGGGAGTTGGGTCGACGGTGAGGGCTCGGGCTGCGGCGTCCATTTCGAAGGAGACGGCGCTCGATACTAAGTATTGGTGGGCCTTTGCGATCTCGGCGATGACGGGGGCTGCGGCTGCGAGCCAGCCCAAACGCCAGCCGGTCATGGCCCAGGGTTTGGAGAAGCTCTCGATGACTACCGTCTGCTCGCGTAGCTCCGGGTGGCGCTGGGCAAAGCGCTCGTAGCCGTCCACGTAGACCAGGCGGTTGTATACATCGTCGCAGACCACGTAGATGCCCGCCTCCTCCGCCACGCGCGCCACGGCGTCGAGCGACGCCGTGTTGAGGATGCAACCCGTAGGATTGTTGGGCGAGCAGATGACGATGGCCTTGGTCGCCGGCGTCACGTAAGCACGAAGTGCGTCCTCGTCAATCTGGAATTGCGCAGGCTCCGTATCCAAAAAGACCGCCTTGGCGTGATTGGCCACGACGATGCTCTCGTACAGGCCAAAGGCCGGCGTGGGAATAATGACCTCGTCGCCTGGGTTGAGCATAGCCATGAATGCTGCCGACAGGGCCTCGGTCGCACCGTCGGTCAGAATGACCTCGTCCGCCGAAAACGTAAGGCCCGCATCCCCCATGTAGGCAGATAACGCCTCACGCAGGGCGGGGCGACCGTTGTTGGGCGGATAGTGCGTGTCGCCGCGGTCCAGTGCGGCGGTCACCTCGGCGCTAATCACATCGGGCGTGGGAAAATCGGGCTCGCCGAGCGCGAGCGCGATGCACCCCGGATGCTGGGCGGCGAGCGCGTTAATCCGACGGATGCCGGAGGGCTTGAGCGTGGCAAGCGAGGTATTCATGGGCAGACGCATGGCGTTCCTTTCGTAAGGGTTGCACTAGGATAGCGCGGCGGGGCGCCACCAGACGGTGTAACCTAAACGGAAACCAACCGGAAAGGAGGCAGCATGGAGACGACCGCACGCGGCGATGTACCAAAAACACTGCAAACCATTGCGTATATCAGCATTCCCAATAGCGACGATCTTGAGTTTTTGCTCTGGGACCTGCAGGATGCCATCACCGCCTATGCACAGCTTTCCGGCACCGCACTCCCCCACCCGGTTGACTTGAAGGCAAATGACGCCGGCAGCGTTGCCGATGGCATCGTGCTGGCCATTGAAGATGTGGCTGACGATAAGACGTTGACAGCCATCGAGCAGGCGCTTGAGCGCTTTGGCGGTACGGGAACGCGTGTCTACGCCGCGATTCGAGCCGCACAACAGGGCACTGAGCAGGCGCGTGAGACCGCCGTTCGCCTGCACAAGGCATGTGAGCGCCATAACCAATTGTGGTGTGGCGGCGTTGCCATCTGCGCTGGCAGCGGCATTGCGGCGCTTCGTCGCTCCCCGCGCATGGGACTCTTGCGGCGACCGTTTTCGGAGGCCATGGACAAGCTCGTGGGCGCCGTTCGTATGGGGTGTTCCGTCGAACACGCGCAGAAGCTCAGTGGCGCCGCAACGGGCGGCGTCGACACCGACGGCATGGTGCGCGCCACGCCTGCACTGCCCACACCGATCTGGCACGCCGTTATGAGGCATCTTGCCGAGCACTCAAACTGCTAAATCGAAAAAGCCTGCCAATCAGCGGCGCCGCTCCAACGCTCGACAAGGCGTTCCAGACGCCACGCCGCATTGGCGGGACTTGTCGACGGCAGAACGATGGCCGGCAGCCCGGTGCGCTCTTGTAGATAGCGCTTGTAGAGCCGGCCAGCTGTACCACCGTTGCATATCACCTGCTCAATGGGAGCTGCGCCGGTAATGCGCTCGATATGTGCCGGCACAACGTTGCGGATGCTCGCGTCGCTCGAGCCCTTAATGTCGCAGCTCTCGATTGCATCCCACAGGGCCACGCCGCCGTTCAGCAGCATGGCCCGCTTGGCGGCAATGGAGGCATCGAGCGTCGCGGGCTCACCGCTTGCCAAAGGATCGCCCTCGTTGGGCGGCACAGGCATACCGAGGCACGTGGCCATCACACGCCAAAAGCGATTCTGAGGGTTGCCGTAATAAAAGGCATTAGCGCGCGACAGCACCGAGGGAAACGATCCGAGCACCAAAACGCGCGAGTGCTGGTCGAACACGGGCTCAAACCCATGCTCAATATGTTGATAGCCCTCGTCAGACGCTGCCATGGCCTAGGCCCTCAACAGATAGCGCACCTCGTAGGGCGCAAGCTCAAGGGAGCCCGCCAGCTCGACCGTGGGCACGCCGTCGGCAAGCAAATCGACAAAGGAGCCGTTGAGCT
>URZB01000258.1 GCA_900552295.1 uncultured Collinsella sp. | reverse complement strand
CGAGGCCGAGCGCAAAATGGATTCTAAAAAACACCTTGCCAAATAGGAGCGTCAGGACGCAAGAAGCCCTCGCCGCACTCCACATTAAGCGCGAAGCGCGCCATTCTTCTCCTCAGCTTTAATCCCCGAAGAACGAGGACGAAGGGACCCGACGGGTTTCCCTCTGAATGCATTCCGCAGCACGGAGCCCCCTTATCCGCAGCTCCAAAGGAGCAGGATAAGGGGGCTTCAAGTGCGAGGACGCATTCAGAGGGAAACCCGTCGGGTCCCGGTGAGAGCCACAGGGCTATCGATTACCCCGTGTTCTGCAAACCTGCCGAGACGCCGGTCACAGTCGAAAGAATCAGGCTCATGTACTCGGCCTTCTTCTCCTCGGCCATCTCGTCCTGGTTCATACGCACCTCGCGAAGGGCGCGGACCTGGGCGATGGACAGAGCGTCGACGTAGGGGTTGCGCACGCGGACGGCGCAGCCGAGCACGCGGCGGCGCTGCAGCGGCCACTCGTCACCGACGATGGCAAGGACCCACTTACGCGTGAGCTGCATCTCGGTAAAGACCTTCTCGGACAGATCCTGGCGATCGCCCAGGTGCAGATACATCTTGGCGATGCGCTGATCGGTTTTAGCGATCGACATCTCGATGTTGTCGATAAAGGTGCGGAAGAACGGCCACTCCTGGTAGGCAGCCTTGAGCTGGTCAAGATCGCCAAGCTGCTCGCAGGCGGTGCCCAGGCCGTACCAAGCGGCAAGGTTAATGCGCGCCTGGCTCCAGCTGAAGATCCACGGAATGGTACGAAGGTCATCGAGCGACTTGGCGCCCAGGCCGCGTTTGGCGGGACGCGAGCCGATCGGCAGCAAGCCGACCTCGGTCAGCGGCGTCACGGTCGAGAACCACGGTGTAAAGTCCTCGGTGTTCAGCAGGTCCAGATAGCGCTCGTGGCTTGCGGCGTTGAGCTTCTCGGCCATATCCCAGAACTTCTGCGTGGTCTCAGTGTTGGTCTTCTCGACACTCGGGGCCGACTGCAAAAGCGTTGCGGCGGCAACGGACTCAACATGACGCTGAGCCAGCGTGCGGTTGCCGTAACGGGCAAAGATGACCTCGCCCTGCTCGGTGAGCTTAAAGAAGCAGTTGACCGAACCCTTGGGCTGCGCCAGCACGGCCTTGTTGGCCGGGCCGCCGCCACGGCCCACGGCACCGCCGCGACCGTGCATGAGCACCAGGTCGATATCGTTCTTCTCGGCCCACTTGGCGATGCGCTCCTGCGCGGAGTGCAGCGCGAGCATGGCCGTGGTAGGACCGGCATCCTTGGAGGAGTCGGAATAGCCCAGCATGACCTCCATGCGGCGGCTGGTCTGGGCAAGGCGCTTCTGCACCACGGGCAGCGTAAGCATCTGGTCGAGCACGTCGACACAGCCCTCGAGGTCCTCGAGCTGCTCGAACAGCGGGATCACGTCGAGCTCGGGGACATCCTCCTCGTGTGCGAAGGACAGGTGGGCCAGCTCAAAGACGTCGGCCACATGCTGGGCGCTCTTGGTGAACGAGATGATGTAGCGGTGCGCCATCTTCTTGCCGTAGCGCTTTTGGATGGAGCCGATGGCACGGAAGGTGTCGATGACCTCGCGTGTCATGGGTTGCAGGTCGCCATGGATACCGTTCTCGTGGATATCCTTGAGGGCGCGGGCGTGCACCACGGAGTGCTGACGGAACTCCATCTCGACCATATGGAAGCCGAAGGACTCGACCTGCCAGATGATGGTCTGGACCGGGCCGTAGGCAGCACGGACGGCGCCGCAGGCGGCCAGCGATCGCTGGACGACGCGCAGGTCCTCCAGGAACTCATCGGCGCTGTGGTACATGGTGTCGGTGATACGGCGCACGGTGGCGTTCAGACGGTCGGCCATGACGAGCATGACGGCGCGATGCGGCTCGTGCTCGGAGATCAACTCGGCGCGGGCCGTGTACCGAGGGCTCATCTCGACCTGATGGTTCCACAGGTTGATGAGCTCGGCAGAAGGCTTGCTGTAGGTGGCCTCGAGCGTGAGGTTGCGGCCGATGCGGCGGCACTTGTCCTCGAGCTTGAGCACCATGTGGGTGAAGTACTTGGCGGCGACCTCACGGCTCACCTTGGCGGTGACGTTGGGGTTACCGTCGCGGTCGGAACCGATCCAGCTGCCGGGATGGAAGAACGCCGGGCACAGCGGCGGCACGGTGCCGGCCTTGTCGCCCAGCACCCAGTCGTCAAAGCGACGATAGATGACGGGGATGACGTCGAACAGCGTGTTATCGAAGATGTCGATGATGGTATCGGCTTCCTCGACCGGCGTGGGCTTCTTGAGCGCGATGGGGCTCGTACGCACCAGGGCGTCGATCTCCTGCAGCATATGGCGCTCGTTCTCCACCAGGTCGGAGCCGCCCAAACGCGGACGCTCCTCCAGCAGGTTGGAGATACGGCGAATCTTGCCCTCGACGGCCTTACGACGGGCCTCGGTGGGATGTGCGGTAAAGACAGGGTGGAACTCGAGCTTGCCGAGCAGCTCATTGGCACCCTCGACGCCCATCTCGTTTACCAACTGGTGATAGGCGACGGTGAGTTCGTTGGCGGGATCGACCTCGGTATCGGTCGATGCGCCGGCCTCGCGCTCGCGCAGCTGCGCCACACGGTAGTTCTCCTCCGACAGGTTTGCCAAGTGGAAGAAGCTCGTAAAGGCGCGAACGATGACCTGCTGCTTATCAAGCGGCAGGCTGTCAATCAAATCGACGA
>URZB01000257.1 GCA_900552295.1 uncultured Collinsella sp. | reverse complement strand
AAGTGGGCTCCGGCAGAAACCTTGAGCTCACGCACGGTGATGCGGAAGTTCTCGGGAGCGCCCAGGGCCTTGGCGTTGTCGCTAAAGCTGTACTGCGTCTTGGCGACGCACACCGGCAGGTTGCCAAAGCCGTTCTCGCGCAGCTCGGCGAGCTGGCGCTTGGCGGCCGGCGTAAAGTCAACACCGTCGGCGCGGTAGACCTTGGTGGCAATGGCCTCGAGAGCGTCGGCCACATCGGCGCCGTCCTCATAGGCAAACTTAAACTCACTCGGCTGCTCAATCAGACGCATGACCTCATCGGCAAGCTCGAGCGCGCCCTCGCCGCCCTTGGCCCAGACCTCGGAAAGTTTAACGTTGACGCCGAGCTTCTGACACTCGGACTCGATGAGCGCAAGCTCGGCCTCGGTGTCCGTCGGGAATCGATTGATGGCGACCACGCAGGGCAAACCATAAACGTTCTGGATGTTGTCGACGTGACGCAGCAGGTTGGGCATGCCAGCCTTGAGTGCCTCGAGGTTCTCCTCGTTGAGGTCGGCCTTGGCGACGCCACCGTTGTACTTCAGCGCTCGAGCGGTCGCGACGATCACGACAGCGCTGGGGCGAACGCCCGTCATGCGGCACTTGATGTCGAGGAATTTCTCGGCACCCAGATCGGCACCGAAGCCGGCCTCGGTAATGGCAACATCGCCAAAGCGCATCGCCATACGCGTGGCCATGATAGAGTTGCAGCCGTGGGCAATGTTGGCGAAGGGACCGCCGTGGACAAACGCGGGCGTGCCCTCGAGCGTTTGCACCAGGTTGGGCTTGAGCGCGTCCTTAAGCAACGCGGCCATGGCACCCTGGGCCTTAAGGTCGCGGGCACGGACGGGCTCGCCGGCAAAGCTATAGCCGACGACAATCTCACCCAAGCGTTCCTTGAGGTCGCTGATGCTCGTAGACAGGCACAGGATTGCCATGACCTCAGAGGCGACGGTGATATCGAAGCCGTCCTCGCGCGGCACGCCTTGAGCCTTACCGCCAATGCCGTCGATGACGTGGCGCAGCTGGCGGTCGTTCATATCGACGACGCGTTTCCAAGTGATGCGCTTAACGTCGATGCCGAGCTGGTTGCCCTGCTGAATATGGTTATCGAGCATGGCTGCCAGCAGGTTGTTGGCAGCACCGATAGCGTGGAAGTCGCCGGTAAAGTGCAGGTTGATATCCTCCATGGGGATCACCTGAGCCCAGCCGCCACCGGCAGCACCGCCCTTAACGCCAAAGACGGGGCCGAGCGAAGGCTCGCGCAGGGCCACGGCACTCTTGACGCCGCGACGACGCAGGCCATCGGCCAGACCGATGGTCGTGGTGGTCTTGCCCTCGCCCGCAGGCGTTGGGTTGATAGCGGTCACGAGGACGAGCTTGGCCTGGTGATCGGTCGGCTCGTTGAGTAGTGAATAGTCAACCTTAGCCTTGTCGAAGCCGTACGGAATCAGGTGCTTTACGTCGACGCCGGCGTTCTTAGCCACCTCGGTAATGGGCAGCGGCGTGACAGAACGTGCGATTTCGATGTCAGTAGGCATGGGCGGTCCTTTCGTTACCGAATGAGAAAAAGACCAATTCAGCATAGCACGGGCGCGCAATAGTAAAACACCCGTAACCGATGAATGGCGATATGTTTATCCAATGCTCAGCGATAGCCTACAGACTAGCCAAAACAAACCCGTCTCTAAACGGCTGGCTCGATGCCCAAGTGCTCAAAGGTGCGAAGGGTTGCCTGACGGCCCTGCGGCGTACGAATCATCAACCCGCACTGCAGCAGATAGGGCTCATAGACATCCTCGAGCGTGCCCGGGTCCTCGCCCACCGCGCTGGCAAGGGTCGTAAGTCCCACGGCACGACCGGAGAACGTCTTAGCGAGCGTCTCCAAAATGCGAATATCCATCCAGTCCAGGCCGAGCTCGTCGATCTCAAAGAACTCGAGTGCCTGACGGCAGATATCGAGCTCAATGGGACCGTTGCCGCGCACCTGCGCATAGTCGCGCACGCGCTTGAGCAGGCGGTTGGCAAGACGTGGCGTGCCGCGCGAACGCGAGCCGATCTCGAGTGCACTGGGGTGGTCGATCGTCACGCCCAGGATAGTCGCCGAGCGCGTCACAATCTGCGCGAGCTCCTCGACCGTGTAGTAATCCAGGCGATATGAAATGCCAAAGCGGTCGCGCAACGGGCCGGTCAACATGCCTGAGCGGGTCGTTGCCGCTACCAGCGTAAACTTGGGAATATCCAGGCGAATCGAGCGAGCCGCCGGACCCTTGCCAATCACGATATCGAGGGCAAAGTCCTCCATCGCGGGATACAGGACTTCCTCGACCGAACGGTTGAGGCGGTGGATCTCGTCGATAAACAGCACATCACCCGGCTGCAAGTTAGTAAGGATGGCTGCCAGGTCGCCCGTGCGCGCGATGGCAGGGCCACTCGTGGTCTTGATCTGAGCGCCCAGCTCGTTGGCGATAACGGTGGCCAGCGTGGTCTTGCCCAGGCCCGGAGGACCCGAGAAAATCACGTGGTCGAGCGTCTCGCCACGGCTCTGCGCTGCCTCGATGAGCACGCGAAGGCTCTGCTTGATATGCTCCTGACCGCAGTAGTCATCCAAGCGCTGGGGACGCAGGGTACGGTCGACATCGAGGTCTTCGGCCGTCAGCTCCGAGCCCACCATGCGCTCGCCGTGCGCCATGGATGCCGCCGGCGAGTTGCCGGGCGTCGCCCACAGGTCCTGAGAGTCATCGGCTTCCCAC